>JAUVAY010000180.1 GCA_030591505.1 Flavobacteriales bacterium
AAAAAGGGTCGTCTGAAAATAGACGACCCTTTTTGATTTTAGTGGGAAATGAGGGATTCGAACCCCCGACCCCCTCGGTGTAAACGAGGTGCTCTGAACCAACTGAGCTAATTTCCCCTGCGTTTTTGAGTTTGCAAATGTATATGATAATTTATATCCACCAAAAGAATAACATAATATTATTGAAGTTCCTTTTCCTATTCAATCATTCATGCATTCAATCCTTAATGGCCGAGGGCAATCCATGACTATCGATCAAGTACAATAAGGATGTCATTGACGCTGCTCCTAGTTGCAACTCTCTCTTATTTACAGTTTCGAATACATCATTATCAGAATGATGTATGTCAAAATAACGTTGAATATCAGGAAGATAACCAATTAAAACCGTCCCTTGATCTTCTAATCTCCCTATATCGGGTCCTCCCCATCCTTTAATTAGTAAATCAGAATAATAGGGTTTAAATAGATCGGACCATTCTGAAATTGCTTGATAATATATATCGTCTGCTTTAATGGAAAAACCTCTAGGGGTAAATCCGCCAATATCACTTTCCATGGCTACCCATGGAATCTCTTCTTTATTCTCTTTTGTCCATTTGGCATATGCTATACTTCCACGCATTCCGTTTTCCTCATTCATATAAAATACACAGCGTAAGGTATGTCGCGGTTTAATATCTAATGCTTTAAAAACGCGTAAAACCTCCAGCGCTTGAACTACTCCGGCACCGTCATCATGAGCACCTTCGCCAATATCCCAACTATCTAAATGCCCACCAACAAGCATTACTTTTTTAGGAAATTCACTCCCTGTAATATCCGCAATAACGTTGTAAGAAAGTGTATCTTCATGCGTCTCACAATTCAACTCCAAAGACATTTGATCATTTCCATTTTCTATATACTCACTTAAAAATTTAGCTCCTTCTACACTTATAGCTACTGCTGGGATTGCGGGAATAGAATCACGGTATTTCATCGCACCGGTATGTGCAAAATCATCATCGATAGAACTTAAGGATCTATTGATCACACCAACTGCACCTTTATATGAAGCCTCAGCAGCTCCATGGTACCGAATAGCTCCACATGCTCCGTAGGCCTGACCAGTACTGATCATCCGCTGGTCAAAAGCCTGACTAATAAAAACTATCTTTCCTTCTATCTCTTTATTATCTCTGCTTCTTAAATCTTCAATAGATTTAACTTCAATAACCTGTGCTTCCAAAATACCATCGGTAGCTATCGAACCACCAAGAGCTGTAATGCTTAATTTTACATTGTTTCCAACTGCATCTTTTACGTAGCATAACTCTGTATCTCCTCTTTTCCAATTTGGAACCATCACCTCTTGTAACCAAACCTTATCAAAATCATATAATTTCATTAACTGGTAACTCCAATCTACCGCCTTTTGAGCATTAGCACTACCACTTAAACGATTACCAATATTCTTACACAAATAACGAAGGTTTTCATAAGCTTCACCATTAATGAGAACCTCATCGTAAATAGCTCGCATTTGGAGAGAGTCCTTTTTGTTGTCTTGTGCATTGGTAATTAATGTTGTTATTACAACAAAGAACAAAAGGAGATGTTTTTTCATTTCACTAGAATTATTTGGGGGACAATATACAATTGCTTCCTTAATATTAATGGTATCAAAATCACGAATTAGTAAATGGCTTAGAAATCTACCTATATGTTCTATTTTTGTGCAAATTAATTTACGAATGGCACTTACACCTACTTCTTCAATACAGCTGGGTTTTAAAGCTCCCGACTTTCAATTACCTGAACCACTTAGTGGAAAAAACTTTGGGTTAGAAGAGTTAGAAGGAAATAAAGGGACACTTATCCTATTTATTTGTAATCACTGCCCATACGTAATTCACATCATTGACGGCATCGTTAAACTTGCAGCAGAATATCAAAAGAAAGGCATTTCTTTTATTGCCATTAATTCGAATGATGTAGCTAATTATCCAGAAGATTCTCCTGAAAACATGAACTTGTTTGCAATTAAACACAAGTTTACTTTTCCCTATTTATTTGATGAGTTACAAGAGGTAGCAAAAAGTTATGATGCTGCCTGTACACCAGATTTTAATTTATTGGATGAGAATGGGACTGTTATCTATCGTGGTAGGTTTGATGCTGCGCGTCCCGGAAACGGTCTCATTGTAAATGGTGATGACATGAAGGATGCATTTGATCGTTTATTGAGCGGAAAAGATCAGTTAAAAGAGCAACTTCCTTCTATAGGATGTAATATAAAATGGAAAGAATGAGTACGAAAGTTGAAAACCTGTTTAACCTTACTAATTATAGAGACCATCCTGACAACGATAGTTATAAGGTCTTTTTCCATTATAATATGGATCAAGCAAATCACTTTAAATCGCTGTTAGAGAAAGAAGGCATTCAATTTGAATCTTTTTTGGAAGAGGAAGAAGAAAAACAGGTCATGCTTTTTGGGGTTCATAAACGGGATTTTAGAAAAGCGATGTTACAAAATGACCTAAGCTATGCCGCATTTAAAAAACGATTCATCCCTAATTCCTGGTTGAGAAATGCTATTTTGATAGTTACTATTGGTCTCGTCTTATTTGCGCTTATTGGATATATAATAAGTAACTAATAATACGTTAAATACTATAAAAATTTCATTATTTCATACTTTTGTAATCAAACTAACTAAACTGAAATTTCGAATTACCATATTTATTGTGGTGATGGTATTTTCTTTATTCTCATTTAAATACCATCCAAGCGATCCCCTAAAAAAATCTTCGAAAGGTAAGGATACGCTTTCGGCTATGGTTACTTATGGGGATAACTGGCTTACACGACAGGCTTTCGATCTGGATCAACAAAATTTAGCTTTAATCATTGATTCGCTTTATAGTTTAAACGTCATTCCAGCTGAAACAATAAAAAATTTATACTTTGCATTTGCGGTCAGAAAAAAAAGTGATGAGCAAATAGATGGTGTTTTAGATTCCCTTTTTCATCTTGATACAATTCCTTATGCGCTGATCAATGAGATCCAATTTTATGTAAATAAAAAAGAGCGGGAAGGACTTCCTGAGCATTTTGGACTCTTACCTCAGGATGATAGTCCTTATCCAGCTAATGCATTTTATCATTCCTGGGATACCAAATATCATAATCCTTATAAGTATGAACTCTGGAAAAAAGATTCGAGTCACATCCTAGTTCTTGTAGATTCAGTTTGGAATTGTGATTTTGCCATTCCATTTGATGGAAAAAAAACATCCTCTTATGGGTGGAGAGAAGGTAAGAACCATAATGGAATAGATATCGACCTTGAGGTATGGAACCCTGTTGTTGCTGCTTTTCCTGGAATGGTTCGAATTGCCAGGACATCGGGAGGCTTTGGAAGGTTAGTTGTGATCAGGCATGATAATGGATTAGAAACTTACTATGCCCACCTGCATCGATATAAGGTAAAAGCAAACGAACGTGTTGAAGCTGGACAAGTAATTGGTTTAGGAGGAAGTTCAGGGCAGTCTACCGGAAGTCATTTACACTTTGAAATTCGATTCAAGGGAATCCCTATCAATCCGGAAAACATCATTTCATTTAAAGAAAAAAAACTTATCTCAGACACATTACTTATAGAGAAAATAAAATATGGCTACTCTGCTATTCCAAAGGGTACTCTTTTTTATACGATCAAGAAAGGTGATTATTTATATAAAATTGCAAATGAATTTGGGATATCGGTAAAAAATTTATGTTCTTTGAACGGAATAAATAGAAATTCAGTTTTACGTGTTGGACAGAAGCTCAGGATTAAAACATAGAATAGAAAAAGTACTCTCCTACAGTATTTTATTCCTCCTTTTCATTCCTCTTAATTCGATTGGACAAGAACATAAAAAGGGGGAGACCATCTTTGGATTTGAAGTCAAGGGAATAATTCCAAGTTCGATATTAAATGCAGGAGAGATAAACCTAACCAACGATAGTATCACTGTAAACATCAACCCTGAATATGGCTATTCATTCGGAATGATCATAAGGCATAATTTTACTAAAATGTTTACGCTAGAGACAGGTCTTCACTTAACAAAGCGTGTTTTTCCTGTAACCTTTAAACACACCAAAGGAATTGATGAACTTTCGAATGTAGAAATGATCTCCTACGAAATTCCAATACAATGGCTTTTATATATTCAACTTGGAGAACAGATGTACATGAATACCATATTAGGTATTTCCTTGGATATATACCCCTCTGATGTTACTATCACTAAAGAATCTTACGCTTACATAATCATTCCTAAATCATGGATTCAAACTTCACTACTGGCAAGTGTTGGTTTTGAATATCGAACAAAAAAATCAGGATACTATTATCTAGGCGCATCCATTCATACTCCGTTCGGTGATATGGGCGATTTTTATCTTTCGTATTATCATGATAACTCACAAAGTGAATTTGTAACCTTAGACACTAAATTGACTGGAACATATCTCTCAGCAGATTTTCGCTACTTCTTTAACAAAAAAGCAAAGAAGAAAAAAGAGATTATTTACTAATAAATCAGCCTTCTTGCACCTTGTAGGAATCCTCCTATACACCTTAGCGTCAATCACCTAC
>JAUVAY010000173.1 GCA_030591505.1 Flavobacteriales bacterium
ATCATAATGAAAACATTGAGGTGTTTGCACTATTCGGATTTTATTTCGGTCAAGATGTAAAGAGTTGTCTCCATCTATAATTCGAACCGACTCCGTTGGCGAAACTACAGGTATTACTCCTGTATTCTCCTGAAGTGAAGCAAGGCACCGATCAAGTACTTCATGCGAAACAAGGGGACGTACACTATCATGCACCATAACATAATCTACATTGTCAAGCGCATCTAGTCCATTTTTTACAGAATGAAAGCGCTCTTTTCCTCCATTGCAAATAGTATAATTAAGAGTTGTTGGATCATTAATTGATTTCCAATAAGCTACCTGATCTTCGGGTAATACCAATACTAGTTGAATGTTTCTATTCCAGGAATAAAATAGGTCGATGCTATGCTGTAGAATTGGCTTGTTATTTATTGAAATGAATTGTTTTGCGAGCTTATTTCCCATTCTCCTTCCGGAACCACCGGCCACCAAAACAACTCCGATACGTATCATATTAAATAATTAGCATCGCATCTCCGTAGGCATAGAATTTATATTTCTCCTTGATCGCTTCATGATAAGCATCCATAATAAGATCGTAACCCCCAAACGCAGCCACTTGCATCATTAATGTAGAGTGACTTGGATGAAGGTTTGAGACCATCATATTTGCGATGTTAAATTCGAATGGAGGGAAAATAAATTTATTGGTCCAGCCATCAAATGGTTTTAAAAAGCCATCAGAAGAAACAGATGATTCAATGGTTCGCATTGAAGTCGTTCCAACTGCGCAAATGTTCTTTTTATTCTTAATTGCTGCATTAACTAAATCAGATGTAGCTTGTGAAACGATAGCTCTTTCCGACTCCATTTTATGCTTGGTAAGATCTTCAACCTCCACCTGACGGAAAGTACCTAAACCAACATGAAGAGTAACTTCTGCAAAGTTGACACCTTTAATTTCCAATCTTTTTAATAACTCACGACTAAAGTGCATTCCTGCAGTAGGTGCAGCAACAGCTCCTTCATTCTTAGCATAAATAGTCTGAAAACGAGAGGCATCCTCAGGTACAACATCTCTATTCATGTATTTCGGTATAGGAGTTTCTCCTAGTTCTTTAATCGTAGCTTTGAATTCATCGTAGCTTCCTTCGAAAAGAAAACGCAATGTTCTTCCTCTTGAAGTAGTATTATCAATCACTTCGGCAACTAAATTATCACCCTCCCCAAAATATAGTTTGTTTCCAATTCTAATCTTTCTAGCAGGATCTACCAACACGTCCCAAAGCAAATTCTCCTTACTTAATTCACGTAGTAAAAAGACTTCGATCTTAGCACCTGTTTTCTCTTTGTTACCATACATTCTAGCTGGAAAAACCTTGGTGTTATTCATTATTAAAGCATCTCCTTCTGAAAAATATTCAAGGACATCTTTAAAGACACGGTGTTCAAATTTTCCTGTCTTTCTATTCACTACCAAGAGTCTTGATTCATCTCGATTGTAAGAAGGTTCGGTTGCTACTAATTCTTCCGGGATATCAATTTTGAATTGAGAAAGCTTCATAAATGTTAGGAATTTTTATTTTGAGATTAATGATATCATGTGAAATTGCCTTAATTCACTGAATTTTCAAGCGTGCAAATTTAACAAAAATTGATACGAAAGCCTAATAATGCAAGTAAAACAAACGCTTGAAAGGAAGCGTTTATTAAATCAGAAGAATTCTAAATGAAATAGTTAGCAAAATGTCTCCCAGATATTCTGATTTTAGTTCTTACTAATTTTAACATTAAGTTCCCCTTCTTCCAACTCTAAAACAACACCATCACTTAGAGATTCATTGAAAATAATATCGTCAGCAAGCACTTCAGCTTTTAAATAAGCCTTGTTTTTAGTAATTGCTAATTCGATCTCAGTATTTGATCTCACCTCAATAATAATTCTATCCGTAATTTCTAAGCCGCTTTCCTTTCTCAAGTTCTGAATACGGTTTACTATTTCACGAGCAATTCCTTCCTGCTTCAAATCATCATTCAACGTGATGTCTAGCGCAACGGTTAAATCTCCATCAACCGCAACTAACCAGCCGGGAATATCTTGTGTTGAGATTGTAAAATCCTCCAAATCGAGGGAGATTTCCTCTCCATTTACTTCACCATTCCACCCTTCTTTATTTTCAATATCTGCAATTTCATCACTTCCCCACTGACCTATTATCGATGAAATAGCTTTCATATGCTTCCCATATTTAGGTCCGATGGTTTTGAAATTAGGCTTAATCTTTTTTACAAGTATATCCGAAGCATCTTTAAGTAGTTCGATCTCCTTTACATTTACTTCGGAAAGAATAAGTTCAGATACAAGTTTAATTCTATTCTCATCCGCTGATTTTCGAAGAGGGAGCATTATTTTTTGAAGTGGCTGACGAACTTTGATCTTCTCTTTCTTTCTTAAACTCAACACCATAGACGAGATCTTCTGAGCTAATTCCATCCGCGCTTCTAATTCGTTATCTATCCACTCCGTTTTTACTTCAGGGAAATATGATAAATGTACCGATTCAGCTTCTCCATGCTCTGTTACAGCAGCAAGGTCACGATAGAGTTGATCTGAATAAAACGGAGCTATAGGCGACATTAAAATAGAAATTTCGCTCAGGCATGTATGTAGGGTTTGGTAGGCAGAGATCTTATCTGCAGTGTAATCCCCTTTCCAGAAACGTCTACGGGATAAACGGACATACCAATTGGATAATTCTTCGGTTACAAAATTTTGTATCAATCGCCCTGCACGTGTAGGTTCAAACTCACGATAAGCCTTATCTACTTTGTCTGTCATGGTATTTAAACGAGACAATACCCAACGATCTATCTCAGGTCGATCAGCATATTCAATGTCCTTTTCGGCATAACTAAAGCCATCAATATTGGCATACAGGACAAAGAAATTATAAGTATTGTAAAGGGTACCAAAGAGTTTTCGCTGCACTTCGATTATTCCATCAGCATCGAATTTTAAGTTATCCCATGGTTGTGCATTGGTAATCATATACCAACGCGTAGCATCAGGACCAAACTTGCCAAGGGTTTCAAAAGGGTCGGCTGCATTGCCTAATCTTTTCGACATTTTCTGACCCTTCTTATCCAATACCAATCCATTGGAAACAACGTTTTTGTATGCAACAGAGTCGAATACCATGGTAGCAATGGCATGCAAAGTATAGAACCATCCACGCGTTTGGTCTACTCCTTCAGCAATGAAATCGGCTGGAAAAGCTTTGTTCTCATCGATCAACTCTTTGTTCTCGAATGGATAGTGCCATTGAGCATAAGGCATAGATCCTGAATCAAACCATACGTCGATAAGATCTGCCTCTCTTTTCATTACTTTACCACTAGGTGAAAGCAATAAGATACCATCAACAATATGTTTATGAAGATCAAGATTCTTATAATTCTCTTCACTCATATTGCCTGCTTCAAATCCCTTATACGGATTCTCTTTCATTAATCCAGCATCAATAGAACGGTTGATCTCTTTGATCAATTGCTCTGCAGAACCAATAAAGATCTCTTCAGAACCATCTTCTGTACGCCAAATAGGTAATGGAACTCCCCAGTAACGTGATCGACTTAAATTCCAGTCATTTAAATTCTCTAACCAGTTCCCAAACCTTCCTGTTCCAGTTGCTTTTGGTTTCCAATTAATGGTATCGTTCAACTCCATCATCCGTTTCTTAGCTGATGTTGCTTTAATAAACCAGCTGTCGAGTGGATAATATAAAATTGGCTTGTCAGTTCTCCAGCAATGAGGATAACTATGCTCGTATTTAGAAACTTGAAATGCTTTATTCTCTTCTTTTAGTTTGATGGCGATCAATACGTCCATCGATTTATCAGGCGCTTCTCCATCATTGTAATATTCATTCTTCACATATTTTCCACCCCATTCTTTCATTTCTTCCCTGAACTTTCCTTGTAGATCAACAAGCGGAACAGGATTTTCATTTTCGTCGAGAACCAAAAGTGGAGGAACATTGTTTTCGCTGGCAACCTGAGCATCATCTGTTCCAAAGGTAGGAGCAGTGTGTACGATTCCTGTTCCGTCTTCAGTCGTAACAAAATTTCCACTGATCACACGAAATGCGTTTTCGGCATTTTCATAAGGCAAAGCATAAGGTAGTAACTGTTCATATCGGATATCGATAAGGTCTGCACCTTTCGCTTGCTCTCCTACGAAATATGGTATTTTTTTATCTCCTTCTTTATAATTTTTCAACTCTTCTTCCGATTCTACCTGGAAAAAACTCTTTGTGAATTGACTCGCAACTAGTTTACTGGCCAAAATTAGATTCACCGCTTCGAATGTGTACTGATTAAAAGACTTAACCATTACATAGTCAATTTTTGAACCTACGGTCAAGGCTGTGTTTGATGGAAGTGTCCAGGGAGTTGTGGTCCACGCAAGGAAATGCACATCACCATCGAAATTAAAATGTTTGCGTAATGCACCAATGGAATCGTTTTCAACTTTAAACTGAGCAACTACTGTTGTGTCTTTTATATCCTGATAAGCGCCCGGCATATTAAGCTCATGTGAACTTAGTCCGGTACCTGCTTTTGGAGAGTAAGGCTGAATAGTATAGCCTTTATATATCAGTTTTTTATCGTATAAGGCTTTTAATAACCACCATACGCTTTCCATGTATTTAGAGGTATAGGTAACATAGGGGTCATCCATATTTACCCAATAACCCATCTTTTCGGTCAATTCATTCCACACATCGGTGTAACGCATTACCGCTTTTTTACACGCTTCGTTGTAATCTTCTACCGATATTTTTTTACCAATATCTTCCTTCGTAATGCCTAATTCTTTTTCAACGCCTAATTCGATTGGAAGTCCATGAGTATCCCATCCCGCCTTTCGATTTACACGAAAACCTTTCAGTGTTTTGTATCGATTAAAAAGATCTTTGATGGTTCTAGATATTACATGGTGAATTCCAGGTAACCCATTCGCAGAAGGAGGACCTTCAAAGAAAACGAA
>JAUVAY010000047.1 GCA_030591505.1 Flavobacteriales bacterium
TTCATCGTGTCTTCGATATGCTTTTCAAAAGAATCTTCTACATTATCAATAACAACGGCAATACCACCTTGAGCATATTTAGTATTGGACTCACTTTCATCAGATTTAGTAATGATCACAGTCTTATACTCAGGGAATCTTTCCGCTATTTTAATCGCAAAGGTTAGCCCCGCAATACCGGAACCAATAACTAAAAAATCTGTTGAAGTTTGCTTATTCATGAAAGCGATAACATCCGTTCTATAGGCAAAAGTGCTTTTTTACGCAATTCATCACTGATCTCAATTGCCGGTGACTCATCTCTCATACAAAGGTACAGTTTCTCCATCGTATTCATCTTCATATAAGGACATTCATTGCAGGCACAAGTACTATCCTCATTCATTGGTGCTGCGATCAGGTGTTTAGTTGGGTTCTCTTTTTGCATTTGATGAAGGATCCCCGATTCTGTTGCCACAATAAAAACTTCATCGTCTGATGCCTTAACGTAGTTGAGTAACCCCGTAGTTGAGCCAGTATACTCCGCTACTTTTAATATATGTTCTTCCGATTCCGGATGGGCAATAATATGGGCATCAGGATACTGTTGTTTCAGCGCAAGGATCTTATCAATAGAGAAAGATTCATGAACGATACATGAACCATCCCATAATACCATATCTCTTCCGATCTCTTTTATCAAGTATCTTCCTAAATTCTTATCCGGCGCAAAGATTATCTGTTTGTCGGCCGGAACTGATTCTACCATCTTTTTGGCATTAGAAGAAGTGCAAATTATATCTGATAAGGCCTTTATTTCGGCGCTACAATTAATATAAGATATTACAACATGATCAGGATGTTCCTTTTTAAATGCTGAAAAGCTTGTTGCGGGACAAGAATCCGCTAATGAACAACCTGCTTCTAAATCAGGTAAAACAACTTTTTTGTTGGGATTAATGATCTTGGCTGTTTCAGCCATAAAGTGAACACCTGCAAAAACGATCATATCGGCATCTGTTTTTGCTGCCATTTGCGATAAGCCTAAACTATCACCTACATAATCAGCAATATCCTGAATCTCGCCTACTTGATAATAGTGAGCAAGAATAACCGCATTCTTCTCTTTCTTAAGTCTGTTTATTTCTTTTACAAAATTCATCTACTGCTTTATTAATTATGATGAATGGCAATTTTAATGGCTACAAAGTTATAAATTTACTAACTGTATTAAACAATAAATGTCACACGGATGTCTCTTGTTAAAGAAAATATAAATGTAGCCTTTAGATCTGTGAGAACACAGGTCCTTAGAACCTCATTAACCATCTCTATTATTGCGATTGGAATTACTGCTTTGGTTGGTATTCTCACTTCAATTGATGCTATCGAAAGCAAAATTACAAGTGACTTTAGTCGTTTAGGCGCCAATACTTTTTCTGTAATGAGCAAAAGTAGTAGAGGAAGACATCAAGGTAAAACACAAAAAACATATCCTAGGATCGATTACTATCAGGCAACGGCTTTTAAAGATCAATATCATTACCCGGCAACCGTTTCGGTATCAAGCAGAGTATCTTTTAACTCTACATTAAAATATGAAGGAAAGAAGACAAATCCCAATGTGGCTGTTTTGGGAGGGGATGAAAGTTATTTAAAGACAACTGGATACGACCTTGAGGTTGGGCGTAATTTTTCTATTAATGATGTTGATCAAGGTTATAATGTTGTGCTTCTTGGAACAGATATCATAGATAAGATCTTTAGTGAATCGGAGAACCCTTTAGGAAAACAGGTATACATCGGAGCAGCTAAATTTACCCTTATCGGCATCCTTAAGTCCAAAGGTAACAGCATGGGTTTTTCAGGTGACAACCAAGCGATCATACCCATTGGTTATGCACAACGAAATTTAGAATCAGAAAACACGCGCTATAGTATTAATGTAATGACTAATAATCCAAAAGACATGGATAATGCTATAGGTGAAGCGACGGGGTTAATGAGAAAAGTAAGAAAGGATCCTATTGGAAAAGAAGATTCATTTAGAGTGAGAAGAAGCGAATCCCTCGCTAAGGAATTATTAGAAAACTTAAGTACTGTGACCATTGCTGCTTCCGTTATTGGCGCTATAACTCTTATAGGAGCTGCGATTGGATTAATGAATATTATGCTCGTATCAGTTACGGAAAGAACCAAAGAGATCGGTTTGAGAAAATCATTGGGAGCTTCTTCTAAAACCATCCTTGGGCAATTCTTGATAGAAGCCATTGTAATTGGACAATTGGGCGGTTATTTAGGAATCATTCTAGGAATCATCATAGGAAACGTCACTGCTTCTATTGTTGGAACTTCCTTTATTATTCCTTGGGACTGGATGATCATTGGGGTTGTTTTATGCGTGATCATTGGGATACTGTCAGGGATCTATCCTGCAAGGAAAGCTTCGAAACTGGACCCTATAGAGGCATTGAGGCACGAGTAGGTTGTCAGTTGTCAGTTGTTGTATGTCCCTGATATAGGTTGACCATAAAAAGTCAATTTCTTCGTTCTCGCTTTCTAGCTCATTCTTTCTTTTTTATCCCTTCTGTTTTTAAAAAAATATTCAAGGAGTAGCCTCGTAAAAATCAATACTAATAAAAGATAAACCTTTCCCTGGACCCCAATATGAAACATGCTTAAAAAAGCAACAAAGCTCATCACCCAAATAAATATTCCTTGATAAATCACTCCTTGCTCTATTTGCTCAAAGGCCTCCTTCTTTTTAATAGACCCTATAATATCAAAAGCATAGGCAATAATTAGATTGATAATGATTATAAAAATGACTTTACTAAAATAAATGATGGGCTCAAAAACATTAACATCATTTGGATTGTCTGCAATTATAAATTCATTGTAGTATGCAGAACATGCATATGAGATCGAATAATTAATTACTAACAGTGGAATAGAAGCAAATAATACACGCTTAACTCTATTTATATATTTCTTATTCCCACTTCTTATGGCAAAAACTAAATATAGAAGAAGAAGTAATACGAGCTCTATAAAAAAACTAAATAGAATAGTAAATAGAATAGGTTTACCCTGGTCAAACAAATAATAAACAAGAAAAAAATATGAAATGGCTATGAATACGTGCTTTTTCAGCATTCTATCAATATTTTAAACTGTTTTAACCCTCACCTTTTTCTTTTTAAGTCTTGTATTATCTACTTTAACTAGTAATTGCTCTACTTTGGAAGCTTCTACTGCAACAAAGGCGCAATCTAGCTTTAACTCAATATTCCCCAACTCTTCTCTTTCTAATCCACCTTGTTTAAAAAAGAGTCCAGCTATATCACCTTTAGAAATCTTGTCTTTTCTTCCTCCTGAAATAAATAAAGTAGTCCATTTTTTATCACTTTCATTATCCGCTTTTTCTAATTCATCGCCTCTCTTTCCTTTTAGCTTAAGAGCTGTTATATATTCGCGTGTCTTTTCATGCTCCCATAGTAAGATATATGCAGTACCATCGGCATTCATACGAGCAGTTCTTCCATTTCTATGAATAAACTCCTCATTCCTTGGAGGAAGCTCATAGTGGACAATAAACTTCAATTCAGGGATATCGAGACCTCTTGCTGCTAAATCGGTAGCAATAATTAGTTGATGACTACCATTTCTGAATTTGATCAAAACTCGTTCTCTGTCTCGTTGTTCCATTCCTCCGAAAAAACAACCATGTTTCACACCCCTATTTGTTAGGAAGTCAGTTACATCTTGTATCGTATCCTTAAAATTACAGAAGATGATACCTGGTTTATCTCCAATGTATTCTAAGAGATCTAATAAGGTATCTAATTTATTTTTAGATGGGGATATAATTGATTTGATCTCAAGTTGAGATGTATTTTCATCTAAATAATCGATTGTAATCGCATCGTTCAACTCAACAAATCGGGGAATCTTCTCCAAACGGGTTGCTGAAGTTAAGATACGTTTCTTTAATTTCGGAAGACCTGCTATGATCTCTTTCATATCCTCTTCAAAACCAACTTCCAAGGACTTATCAAATTCGTCAAGAACAAGTGTATTAATACTTTCTCTAGAGAAATTATCACGTCGTATACGATCTGCAATTCTTCCCGGAGTACCGATAAGAACTGCTGGTGGATGTTTTAGATCTATTTTATCCTTCTGCCCTGTTCGTCCTCCATATATTGCATTGGCTTTATAGCCTGTACCCATATCTCTAAACACCTGCTCTATCTGAATGGCTAATTCCCTTGAAGGAACCATTATCAATGCTTGGATCTCGCGACAGTTACGATCTAATTTAGAGATAATAGGTAGAAGAAAAGCTAAGGTTTTTCCACTTCCTGTAGGTGAATGCAGAATAATATTATCGTTAGAATGAAACGCCTGCTGCGCCTCAACTTGCATTGCATTGAGTGTCGAAATTCCTATTTTACTAAGTATTTCCTTTTGGTTTTTAATTGGGCTGGACATGGCGCAAAAGTGATGTTTAATTGAAGAGTCTAATTAGTACGGTGGGTTAAGGAATAAAAAAAGGGTCCCCCCCGATAGCTATCGGGGTCGGGACCCTTTAATAAAATATTCACTAGGAATTACTCTCCTATAACTTCGAATTTAAGCTTCGCTTTCACATCTTTATGAAGATCAATAACAGCTTCATATTCTCCTAAATTCTTGATAGTATCTTCTTTCAATTGGATTTTTCTTCTTTCGATCTCGAAACCAGCTTCTTTCAATGCTTCTGCCAATTGGATATTGTTCACAGAACCAAAGATCTTACCTTTTTCTCCAGCTTTTGCTCCAACTTTAAGCGAAAGTCCTTCAATCTTAGCTAATAATCCTTCTGCTTCTTCCTTGATCTTCGTCTCTTTATGAGCGCGTTGTTTTAAGTTTTCAGCAAGAACCTTTTGTGCAGATTCTGTTGCAAGAATTCCAATACCTTTTGGGATAAGGAAGTTACGAGCATAACCGTTCTTAACAGTTACGATATCATCCTTATATCCGAGTTTTTCTACGTCTTTCTTTAATATAACTTTCATAGTATCTCCTCCTTATTTTAATAAATCACCAACATAAGGCATTAATGCCAAATGACGAGCTCTTTTTATCGCTTGGGCTACTTTTCTTTGGTATTTAACCGATGTTCCGGTAACACGTCTTGGAAGAATTTTCCCTTGCTCATTAACAAATCGCATTAAGAAATCAGGATCTTTATAATCGATGTACTTAATACGCATTTTTTTGAAACGACAATACTTGTTCTGTTTCGTTTCTATATCTATAGGAGTAAGATATCTTATTTCTGAATTTGATGCCATAATAATTTCTTTTTAAAAAGTTAAGCTACTTTTTGATTTTTTTTCCTTTGCGGTCTTCCTTCAACAAATTTAATTGCATGCTTGTCTAAACGAGCAGTCAAAAAACGTAGTACACGTTCATCTCGACGGAAGTCCGTTTCTAATTTGTTGATTACATCACCTTCCGCTTCATATTCGAAGAGGTGGTAAAATCCAGTGCTTTTCTTTTTAATCTGATAAGCTAACTTGCGTAAACCCCAATGCTCTTGATGCATGGTTTTTGCGCCGTTCTTTTTAAGGAGCTTTTCATATTCCTTTACTGCTTCCTTTGCCTGATCTTCAGACAAAACGGGAGTCAAAATGAAAACAGTTTCGTAACGATTCATAATTTTAATATTTAATTAATTCTGTAAAAATGAGGCGCAAAAATAATCTTTTATTTCGAATAAATAAGCAACTATTAGTAATAATCTCATTATCAGTTAGACTAGCTTTTTCAAGGCAACAATAATTCCCCAATGAAAAGCGTCATGGGCATAAATAAACCGAATCAGATCCTCGATATCATTAATAGCTATTCCATAAGAAGTTTGATAAGCAGTATAATTTTTGAATAATCCATTATTGTAGTCCTCTTCTTCTCTGTCAATACTACCTACAAACATTGATTTGATCTCTTCAAACTCTTCCATGGTCACCCTTTCAGATGGTGTGCTTCCTTTACGGTACTTCTCGATCCACTCTTTTGAAACTGTAATATCCTGTCCTGAATTGCCGTAAAACAATAATTGATGCGTCACTAAAATATGTCCTAAATTCCAAGCTATATTATTTTTAAAACCTGCTGGAATCATATTGATTTTATCTTCATCCAAATTATCAAGATAAAAAAGCGTGTTCTTACGTGTCTGTCTATTGACTTCAAAAGGGAATTTCATATTCATGTGAGATGGTTTTTATGGAATGTCCAAATACTTATGCAGCTGAAGTGATAATTTCCAATCTTGATTCTCTTTAATAAAATCCGTTATAATTGGAAAAACCTTCTCCGCTTTATCCCATTCGGGTTGAAGAAGAAATTGACAAGTATCACTACACTTTTCAGAAAGTTCAATGGCCCATTTTAGATCCTGCTTATTTACAACGATCATCTTTAATTCATCAGCCACCTTCAATGCACTTTCGAGTGGTTCTTTAAAGCGCTTAGGCGAAACACAGGTCCAATCGAAAGAACCAGAGAGCGCATAGGCCCCTGAAGTTTCGATATGAATCCTTCTATTCTCATTCTTTAGTGCCAATGTTAAGGGACTTAGATCATACATAGCAGGTTCGCCACCTGTAATAACAACAATACTTGCCTTTGATCTGTTCACTTCAGAAAGTAGGTAGTCAATATCCAGGTATTGACTTTCATCCACATTCCAGCTTTCTTTAACATCACACCATGAACACCCAACATCGCATCCGGCCAAGCGGATAAAATAGGCTGCTTGACCAGCGAATACTCCTTCTCCCTGAAGAGAATAAAAATGCTCCATAATGGGGTAATGCGTAGAAGTATTAATGATCTTGGGCTTTATCATAAGAAAATGAAAATGTAGAAAAATGAAATTAAAAAAACCCACACAGCTGAGTTTAGAAAAACTCAATTGACATGAATGGAACCGCCGGCATAACTCAGTAATCCTCCGTCGATCAATGATCGATCAGCCAATGGCTGATGAGGCCCGCCTTTATTATTCCGAGCTTATTTCCAATTTAAATAATGTTAGTTTTTCAAACGAAAATGTCGCTGCGTGGGCATATATGTTAAGAACGATTTTTCTATTTCAAATATACTGAAAATTACTCAGTTTTGAAGCAAATCCCCTTAGTTTCTACGCTTATATGAGTCGAGCGTATTCATAAGCAATGAAGCGATGGTCATTGGCCCTACACCTCCTGGTACAGGAGTTATAAAACTTGATTTCTCCGCTACTTCATCAAATTTCACATCACCATATAACTTAAAACCACTCTTTTTTGTATCATCTGCTACACGGGTAATTCCAACATCTATAACCACAGCACCTTCCTTAACCATATCGCCGGTTAAATATTCTGGTATACCCAAAGCGATCACAATAATATCGGCTTGTAGCGTAATTTCTTTTAAATTTTTTGTTCGAGAATGAGTAAGGGTTACTGTTGCGTTTCCAGGATTGGTTTTTCTCGCCATCAATATTGAAATAGGAGATCCTACAATATGGCTTCGGCCTATTACAACACAATGTTTACCAGAAGTCTCGATATTATAACGCTTTAACAACTCCATGATACCCATTGGGGTAGCAGGTAAAAATGTAGGCTGGTTCAAAACCATCTTTCCTACGTTTGATGGGTGAAATCCATCCACATCCTTATCAGGATGAACTGCATCAATTACTTTATTCTCATCGATATGCTTTGGCAATGGAAGCTGAACGATAAAACCATCAAGCCCTTCGTTATTATTCAGTTTCTCAATCTCTGCTAACAATGCTTCTTCTTTTATATCAGCTGGTAAGCGAACAAGTGTAGAATCAAAACCAATTTTCTCACACGCTTTTACTTTGCTGTTTACATAAGTAAGGCTTGCTCCATCTTCTCCAACTAAAATTGCAGCTAAGTGAGGAGCTCTTCCTCCTTTTGCTTTAATGTCGGCAACTTCTACGGCTATTTCTTCTTTAATTTGATTTGAGGTGAATTTCCCATCTAGTAACTTCATAATTCAATTATTAAGGGCGAGGCATTCCGCCTCCCATTTTTGACATGTTTTTCATAAGCCCCATCATGTTCTTTTTATTCGACATGAGCTTCATCATCTTGCGGGTATCTTCGAATTGTTTCATCAGCTTATTGACTTCCTGAATATTATTACCGGAACCGGCTGCAATTCTTCTTTTACGTGAAGTATTTATAACTGATGGGTTCTCTCTTTCGTTTGGTGTCATAGAATGAATGATCGCTTCTATTGAAATAAAAGCATCATTATCTATCTCCGTATTTTTCATGGCTTTACCCATACCAGGAATCATCCCAACAAGGTCCTTCACGTTCCCCATCTTCTTTATTTGATTGATCTGACTTAAAAAATCATTAAAATCAAATTGATTCTTAGCTATCTTTTTCTGGAGTTTTCTTGCAGCTTCCTCATCATATTGTTCCTGCGCTCTTTCAACAAGCGATACAACATCACCCATACCAAGAATACGGTCTGCCATACGATCAGGATGGAAAATATCCAGCGCTTCCATTTTCTCTCCTGTACCAATAAACTTGATCGGTTTATTTACAACAGATTTAATAGACAATGCTGCTCCACCCTTCGTATCTCCATCTAACTTAGTCAGTATAACTCCATCAAAATTGATTCGCTCATCAAAGGTCTTAGCTGTATTCACCGCATCTTGACCCGTCATGGAATCAACAACAAACAATGTTTCCGTTGGTTCGATGGCCTTTTTAATCGCCTCGATCTCATTCATCATCTGATCATCAACGGCCAGACGACCCGCGGTATCAACTATTACAACATTAAATCCATTTGATTTTGCATAGTCTATCGCATTAGCAGAAATACTAACCGGATCTTTATTCTCTTCATCCGAAAAGACCTCAATTCCCAATTGCTCACCTAATACTTTTAATTGATCGATCGCCGCAGGACGGTACACATCACAAGCAACCAATAATGGCTTTTTTCCTTTCTTTGTTTTAAGGTAGTTAGCTAATTTTCCTGAAAATGTTGTTTTACCAGAACCCTGTAGTCCCGACATTAATATGATTCCGGGATTTCCTTGAAAATTTACATCGACTTGCTCTCCTCCCATTAAATCCGCTAACTCATCGTGAGCGATCTTAACCAATAGTTGACCGGGAGAAACGGCTGTCAATACACCTTGACCAAGTGCTTTTTCCTTAATTCTGTTAGCAAACTCTTTAGAAGTTTTAAAGTTAACATCGGCATCCAATAAAGTACGTCGAACTTCTTTAAGTGTTTCTGCTACATTGATCTCTGTAATTTGCCCTTGTCCTTTTAAGACTTTAAACGCACGATCAAACTTTTCCGATAAATTTTCAAACATTTATTACTCAATTTTAAAGAGCCAAAATTAAGGGATTTTATTAATGAAATAAATGAATTGTTGGAGAAATTAAAAATTAACCACAATGACGCCAAGTAGGCACAAGGTACACGAAGAAAAAACCATTGATTTCAATATATTAGTTAACAGAATCTTCATCATACATTTCTTTGTGAACTCAGTGCTAAACCTTTGTGGACTCAGTGGTTACATAAAACATACTGTCTCCCAAAAGAACAATCTAAGAAACCAAGAAAATATTAAAAATCCTTCCTCTTCGCCTTTCTTACGATAGCCAAGATTGGTACAACAGCCCATAAAAATAAAATAGAGATCGAAGCAGACATTCCCACCCCACTTCCAAAGAAATTTTTGAATACGGCACCGGTATAGCCCATTAAGGCAGAGATATCGAGCTTTAATAAGATCATAACTCTACTTAAGTCGATCGGATTTAAAACACTTGAAAGCAATGCAAAAGTATCAAGAGGGTACTCCTTGAACCATACGAGAAGAAGTAAAAAGATCCCATCATATATCACGGCCATAAACAACCAAAATAAGATGGCCATTCCAAAGCCCTTTATTCTATTCTGGTTAGCCAGTGCAATATAAAAAGCGATACCTGTAAAAATAAAAGTTAAGATAAACCCAATCCATAAGATCGAAATGAAATTCCAGATCTCGCCGGATTGAAATAAGCCATAAACAACAAAAGGAATACCCAGTCCAAGAACAAGACTTAAAGACAAGGATAAGGCTAGTCCAAAGAACTGTCCTAAAAATATAGAAGATCGCTTAATCGGCTGTGCGAGAAGGAGCTCTGTAAATTCGAGCGAATTATAATAGTACATTATTCCAAAGATGATCCCAATTAAAGGGCCTAGAATAATGATCACATTCATCATTGTAATAATAGCCTTCGAGATATCATTATTGAGAAATAATAGAACAAATGCCAACAGAAGGTAGAAAAGGAAATAGATAAGGCTCCACCGACTTCTGATCAGGTCAAAAAATGAGTATTTAAGTATCTTGATCATTCTGCTGTTTCTTTAACATGAGTACTGAAAATATCGGCGATAGCGTGTTCAAGGTCTTTTGCTTCGTGTTTTTCCAATAAGCCTGCAACAGGCCCTTGGTAATATGTCTTTCCTTCTAATAGAAATACAATATCCTCTGCCAATTCTTCAACTAAACGAATGATATGTGTAGTAAATAAAATAGTTTTACCTCGCTTAATTTCTTTTGCAATCAACTCTTTAAGTTTAAGGAGGGCTACAGGGTCGAGTCCGTTTGTTGGTTCATCAAGAATCAAAAGTGGGTTATCAAACATAAAGGCCAATACGATATTAACTTTTTGTTTTGTACCACCTGATAAATTGCTCAATTGCTTATTTAAAAACGGCTGAAGTCCAAAATACTCGATCAGTTCAAGGTCTCTTGCCTCTCTATTTCGAATGTCTTTGATCATTGAAATAATCTCTTTTACTTTCAGGTTTGGAGGGAAATTTGCGATCTGTGGCATATAATCAATCTCTTCCCTATACATCCATTGACCTTTAACTTCTTTTCCATTGATCTCGATCGTTCCACTATCCGGAATCACCATTCCCAATAAACACTTTATCAATGTTGTTTTACCTGATCCATTTGGCCCTAAAATCGCGTTTATGCTGCCTTTACGAATTTCAAGATTAAGGTTTTTAAGAACCTCAAGCTTTCCAAATTTTTTGTTTAATTTACTGTACTTTATCATTCAAATGGAGTCATATAGGGTTGAGCATCTACTAATTTATCCGGTGTAAATACAGGCGATACTTTTTCAGAAAAATCGATCAAATACACAAATAAACTTCTAATCATAATAATTGATTCAGGCACTTGATTAACAACATAGGTAAACAATTTTACCGGACGAAAGGGAACATCACCGATGCCGTCTCTATCCAGATCATAACCAGTATAATCCGACCAATAATTACCATCAAAACTATTATCGTTCATATGGCCTGAATAAGCAACATCAAATGAATTATACATGAAATTATTTCCATTTATATTATTGTTAAAACAAGCTCCTAAGACTCTTATACCCCAGCCATTACCGATAAAGTTATTTCCCTTGATCTCTATCCTATTAGAACCTTCAGCATTTATCGCTATGGTATTTCGTTCAAAGGTATTACCTATCAATTCTCCATCATAGATTTCCTTTAATAAAAGTCCATAAGATGATCGCCCCCAATTATCTTTAAAAACATTATCATACATATAAATAAACTTGGAAAACATCACCGCTACTCCTGCACCATTTTTCTCGAATGTATTTCCTTTATAAGTATCTCGATTTGAAAACATAAAATGAAGACCATAACGTAGATTTCCATGGCTATAATTTCCAATTATCTCACTATCATCTACAAATTCGAAATAGATCCCATCTCGGTGCTTAGTCACATGATTATTGATGATTTTAATATTATTGCAATGCCATAAATGAATTCCATTTCCAGAATTGATCTGATCAACAGCTGCTCCGATAACTTCATTATTTTCAACCAAGCCATGGTTTGAAGCTTCTAGCATTATAGCAAAAAAAGTGTTTAATAATTTATTATTTATGAGGGTAAAATCCCTCGACTTTGTTACACGTATCCCAGCATAATCTTCTACATAACTAGTTGCTACATTTTTTATAATAAATCCTTCAAACCAAACGCTATCGGAAGCTATGGTAAGCACCGTTGATTTCAACTCTCCATCAATTTCCGGAAAATCATGCCCAATAAGTGTTAAAGGTTTATCGATAAGTATATCATACTCTGCATAGATTCCCCCTTTGACATAGATCGTATCGTGGGCTTCGCTTATCGAAATTGCTTCTTTAATAGATGCTATTTCACAAGTCCCACAAACAGTAAACTGAGCAGCATCCAGTTGTAAAGAAAAAAACAGATAGAGTGTAAAGAGGATAGCTATCTTCTTCATTTAAAATTCCTTTATAAACCCTTGAATAATTGCGGCTAATTTACATTAAAATACAATAAGATAACTTAGTCTTAATTAACTTTATAGCGTTCCTTTAAACTACTCCAATTAAAAGATTCTCCTCCTTTATTCTTAATGGTTTCCTGTGCGGTATTTTCCTTATCGAAAGCGCTTAGAAAGGCTCCCATTGGACTTGGAATATTCTCAGATATGATATAAGTTGCTAATGTAGCATCAATTAGCTTTCCAGGCTGGAGGTAATCATTGACAAGGATCAATTGCATATCCGCACTAGCGATTTCCTTTCTATTCAGATAATTCATCATGCACTCAATCGCATCAAATTTATAAGCTCTTCCTTTCGGGCTTACCAATTCAGCAGCATGTTGATTATCAACGATATTCATTTTACAGAACTCACAGGCATCATGTCCATAATTAATTTCAACAGGTTCAACCGAACAACCTATAAAAAACGGAACAAGAAAAAGTATATATCCAAGATATTTCATCAATGTAAATTTATAAACCGTAAAAATAGGTTATTATTTTCTTGATCCTTACTTTTTCGTCCAAAATGCGAATCCGGCAAAAAGCATTGGCAGGGCAAAGAACATAGCACCAAGATTCGGATAAGAAGTTGCATAGAAATTCAGTAACCACTTACCTCCAATCAGAGGAGGCTGATATGCTTGTCCAGGCACTTTGATTGGGGCCATATCAGAAAGATCATGTCCATAATCATATTCCCAAAGATAAAAATCATATATCCCGAGTATTCCCAGAACAACTATAATGGCCAACCAACTTAAATAAACCTTTTTTCTATCGATAAATGCCGCGATGATTCCAAGAGCAGCAAGTGCAAATATAATGTAGGGGAAATAGGTAAGTTCAGGGATCGAATCTGGTTCAATCATTTTCATTCCAACATAATGATTAAGAATATTAATATTCTTCATAGCATTCTCATCGGTTATCTTATTAACCCAGATATCCATACTCAATCCGGAAGGATATTGTGGAGCATATAAGGTAATTCTCCAGATAGGGAATAAAAAGACTCCGAAAAGTAAAATTGACCCTAAGATCATTGATATTCTGGACTTTGTCATAATGCTAAATTATTTTGAAATGAAAAAAAAGGCTTATCCCATCCCGATAGCTATCAGGATGGGATAAGCCCAATTAATAAATTATTTTACTCGTTTAAACTCCATTTGAGTTCAGGATTACTTCCTTTAGGAGCAACCCGGATATATCCTTGCATTTCTTGGTGAAGTGCTGAACAGAAGTCAGTACAATAAAAAGGATAAACTCCTTCTCGTTGAGGGATCCATTTCATAGTTTCCGTTTGTCCAGGCATGATCAATAATTCAGAGTTACGAGCTCCCATTACTGCTAAACCGTGAGGAACATCCCAATCTTGTTCAAGATTAGTTACGTGAAAATATACAACATCACCAACTTTAACACCTTGTAAATTATCAGGAGCAAAGTGAGAACGAATAGTTGTCATATAAATATGAACATCATTACCGTCTCTCTCCATTCTTGTTTCATTTTCATTAAGTGCTTTATATGGATGTGTATTTTCATCCAATTTATAGAATTTCTTACTGTGCTGCATTACTCTATCAGCTGGAATAGCCTGAGCGTAATGAGGTTCGCCAATTGTTGGGAAATCAAGTAATAATTCCATTTTATCGCCTGTAATATCATATAACTGAGCAGAATGGTTCATTTCCGGGCCAGTTGGCAAATATCTGTCTTTCGTGATTTTATTCATCGCAACAAGATATTTTCCATCAGGATGTTTAGAATCACCACCAGGAATCATTAAGTGACCAACAGAATAATAAGTAGGTACACGATCTAAAATTTCCCATGTTCCAACTTTCCATTTTACAACCTCAGAAGAGATAAAGAAAGTAGTATATGCATTACCAAAAGCATCAAATTCAGTATGTAGTGGTCCTAGACCCGGTTCAGTTACGATACCTGCTAATACTTCGTCATACTTTAATATTGGAATACCATAAGCTTCTCCATCATACAATTCATTCTCAATTGCATTTAACATTTTAGTAAATGAATGCACTGACATATCAGCTGATAATTTACCATTACCAACAATATATTCACCAGTTGGATCTACATCAACTCCGTGAGGAGATTTTGGTGTAGGCAAAAAGTAAACAAGACCAGGACAATCTTCAGGAATTAAAACTTTTACCGTAGTATGTTTGGTCGAAGTAGCCGTATGAGAATCCTCATCTAACTCATTATTTACATAATTAGCAGGAACTTCTTTAAAGTTACCGGCCGCTAGATACTCTTCAGCTTTTTTCCAGTTAACAGCAGCGATAAAATCTTTATCACGTTGTGAAGCTCCAATTTCCATTAATGTGTGAGCCTCTTCAGTATTATAAGTAGTAAAGAAAGTCCAACCATGAGATTTTCCTTTACCTGAATGCGATAGATCATAATCAAAACCAGGCATTAAAATTTGGAAAGCAATTTCCATATCTCCATCCTCAGGATCAACACTAATATAAGTAAGGGCACCTTTAAAGTTACCTTTATACTCATTGATAGGCATATCTCTCTGTGGATTTGGAACAGCAAATCTGGTTCCAGCTACAACATACTCAGTATTCTCAGTAGTAAAAGGAGAAGAGTGATTTCCTCCTGAATTAGGAATCTCAATGATCTCAACAGTTTCAAACGTCTCTAAAGAGATACGAGCAATACGTGGAGTATTGTTACCATTAATAAATATCCATCTACCATCTGTAGTACCATCAGTCTGAGAAAGTTCAGGATGGTGAGAATCATCCCATGGAACAAATCCGAAAGATGTTTCAAGCATAGGTTTAGTTTCTTCATTGAAACCATAGGCCTTTTCAGCATCAACTGAAAACACGGGAATAACTTTCAATAATCTACCTGAAGGTAAACCATATACAGCAAGTTGTCCACTAAAACCTCCTGATAGGAAGGCATAGAATTCATCATATTCTCCAGGAGCAACGTATACACGTTCGGCAGCATTACTACTTAATGCACCTCCTGGTTTTTTAAAAGTTTCCGCACCACCTTGCGGACCTCCACAGCTTACCATCAGCATCAATGCCGCGATAACCGGAAGGAATAGATTATGTTTTTTCATTGTATTGGGATTTGAAATTAAATTCGATTAAAGGGTTCTAAAATATTCAAGTACCTGACGAGCTTCCTCTTCAGTTAGGTTTTGATTTGCCATAGGCGAACCGTTGTATTCCATAAGGAGTTTCTTAGCCGCATCATTCTCCTTAACCATTTGTTCCGGGTTCAGAATCATATTCATTACCCATTCTGGTGTTCTTCTATCTAACACTCCTTTTGGAGCAGGTCCGATAAACTTTTCTGTTGGTTTATGACATGCAGTACACATTTTTTCATAAACTTCTTTACCTGCAGATGCCATCTCCTGATTGATCTCTGCATCTATTGTAACGCTGGTAATTGGACCAACACCTTTATCCTGCATAGGATCTATCGTCTTTTTCAACATTGATTTAGGCTTCTCCTTTGTAGTGGTTTCTGTTGATGCTTCACCACCTCCACCACATGCCACAAGTCCGAAACTTAAAACAATGGCAGCAATAAATGATTTTTTCATGACTATTTATTTTCTTTTTTTATTAATAATTATTTGGGCGTAAATTACACCAATATATCCGATTTAAATCATGATTTATATCAGTAAGTTTAGAGGATTTATTCACCAATAACAATCTTATTTATATTTCGTATAAAATTAATTGAATCTAAGTTATTAATCAATTTTTAATATCATAAATTTGGTATACCTATGACTATTACCCTTATATCATTACCTTAGATGATAGATTAATATTTGATTAGAACAGATGATTTATAATAACGATACAGAATTAGATGCTAAAGAAGATGTTAGTATTGAAAGTAAGGTAAATAAAGATCTCGTACTTTTTAATGATGACTATCACACATTTGATTTTGTAATAGAAGCGTTGGTCAAAGTTTGCAAACATACATCCGAACAAGCTGAACAATCGGCATACATTGTCCATTTTAATGGGAAGTGCAATGTGAAAAGCGGACCAGAAAGCAAGCTCAGACCAATGAAAGATGCCTTAATTGACAGAGAGTTAAAAGCTAAACTTATATAAAGAATCATGAAAAAAACACTTCTACTTTTATCCGTATTGACATTATCAACATCACTAATGGCACAACAGTTTTTTGCAGGTGCCTTTGTTAAACCACAGAGTGCGTGGATCATTAATAATGACGACTTTGATTCTGATGAATTCGATTTAGACATTCCTTTTACTTGGGCTTACGGTATTCAGGGAGGCTATATGTTTACTAATGCTTTTGGACTAGAAACCCAGCTTATTTTCTCTGCGCAAGGTCAGGACTACATTCTTGCTGATGGAGAAGAGAAAGTGAGCATTGAAAACAAGTATATAAATATCCCATTATTGGTTCGATTAAGAGGTGGCGGTGAAAAAGCAGGATTTTTACTCCATTTTGGACCTCAAATAGGACTTTTAACCAGTTCAAACGTAGTTTCAGAGAGTTTTCCAGACTTAAATGAAGATTGGTCTGATTACTATAAGAATACTACATTTTCTTTGGTACTTGGACTTGGTGCTAATATTATGCTGACTGACTATTTAAGCTTAGACCTGATGGTAAAAGTTGATGGTGGTTTCACTGAAATTGAAACGGAGTTAGGGAAAGCTGAATTATATGATTACAACGAAAACGGAAGAGCTATGTCGCTTAATGCAGTTGCTGGGTTTTCTGTTGGAGTGAATTATATATTTGGAAGTACTGGAGGAAGTCAATAAAAACATTTAATGTATTAAAATAATAGGGTGTTATTAATTGCCTGAATTTTATTGCTTTTTTGTATTATTAAAATAAGAACAGACTGTTTCCGTTATCAAGCTGATCAACCACTATAAATGTTTAAGAAGATCTTAAAATTTTCATTAAAGGCGTTCCTCGTCTTGCTTCTTATTATCTTTCTGTTTGTTGTAGCTGTAAACTATGGCATTTTTGGCCATTTATATACTAAGGAAGAGATCAGTGAGTTTAGCAATGAAACGGCTTCGTTAGTGTATTCAAACGACGATCGCCTTTTAGGTAAGATCTTTGACGAAAACAGAACCAACATTACTTTTGAACAACTTCCCGACTACCTAGTTAATGCGCTTGTTGCCACTGAAGATGCTCGCTATTTTGAACATGAAGGAATTGACTCCCGGAGCCTTATTAGGGTTCTTATTAAAACGGTAATCCTTAATAATAGAAGTTCTGGAGGAGGGAGTACGATTACGCAGCAATTAGCAAAAAACATGTATGGCAGGAAAAGCTTTGGGCCTTTAACCATGCCCATTAATAAAACAAAAGAAGCCCTTCTTGCTAATCGAATTGAAGAGATCTTTAACAAAAAAGAAATTCTAAGTCTCTATCTAAATACTGTTCCCTTTGGTGAGAATGTGTTTGGTATTGAAGCTGCTTCACGAAGGTTTTTTAATAAAGGCGTTGAAGAATTGAAAATTGAAGAGTCATCTTTATTAGTAGGAATGCTAAAAGCCAATACCTATTACAATCCCCGCCTTTACCCCGATCACGCTTTACAACGTAGAAACGTTGTGCTCTCACAAATGCAGAAATACGAATACCTGAGTAATTCTGAAAAGGATTCGTTACAGAAGCTTCCTTTAAAACTCGATTATGCAAACCTCGAATCCATCGGTCCGGCTAATTATTTCTTAGTCCATGTCAAGAAAAGAGCAAAGCATTTTATTGATCAGTACAATGAGAAAAATAACACAGAATGGAACCTTGAAAAAGATGGACTGATCATACGAACAACCTTGAATTCCGCTCTACAAAATGATGCACTTAATTCATTTAAGTCTCATCTATCTGTTAGGCAAAAACAACTAGCAAAACAGTATAAAAGTGGAGAGAGTAAAAAGCAATTAACTGAATTGCTAAACCGACAATTAAAAAATGTAAAAGGGGCTGATGAACTGAAAAAACAAGAATTATTCAGTTGGAATGGATTTTATACTGATTCAATTTCAAAACGAGACAGTTTAGCCCATTCTCTTCTTCTACTTCATGCAGGAATGATCGCTTTAGACCCTGAAAACGGGAATATTCTTATTTATGTTGGAGGAATTGATCATCTTTCACAGCCCTACGATCAGGTGTTAGCACGTAGGCAAATGGCATCATCATTTAAACCTATCCTCTATGCTGCAGCTATAGAAGAAGGATATGGCCCATGTGATTACCTTGATAACGATACCATTACATTGACTGATCATGAAGGATGGAGTCCAGAAAATTATGATCATACTACTGGTGGAAATTATTCGATTGCAGCAGCATTAAAAAAATCACTCAATATCCCAACAGTAAATTTATACTTTGATGTTGGGTTTGAATCTTTGGACTACCTATGGAAAAAACTTGGTTTTAAAAATGAGCTGAATAATTCACCGGCTACGGCACTAGGGACAGGTGAAGCAAATCTATATGAGACTGCAATAGCATACAGTGTTTTTGCTAACGATGGTAAAATGATTAGCCCACGCATGATACTATCAATTGAAACAAGTGCTGGAGAGATCATATACATTGCAGAAGAAGAGAACAATAAAGCACAGATAATTGAAAGCCGAAGCAGCGCTTTGATAAACGCAATATTACAAAATGCGATCGATGCAGGAACGGGGGTTGCTATGCGAAGCAAATATGGAGTAAAGCTGCCCTTAGCAGGTAAGACCGGGACTTCGCAAAACTATTCTGATGCTTGGTTTATTGCTTATAACCCAGGCATCGTAATAGCAACACGCGTAGGGGCCTCCTCTCCTTCCATTCATTTTAATAATGGGGCTTATGGATCTGGAAGCCACTTAGCTTTACCATTGATTGGATTAACACTTCAGACGGCACAAAGGGATAAAAAAGTTAATAAGCTTCTTAAAACACCTTTTGAAGATCTATCTTTTGAATTAGAAGAAGAAATGGACTGTCCTGATTATCGGGAAGATACGGGAATAGAAAAATTATTGGATATTTTTAGAAAGGAAGCAAGCAACGAAGCTGATCGAAGCAAGAAAGGTAAAAAGAAAACAAGCAAACAAAAAAAGAAGAAGAAAAAGAAAGGTTTTTTCAAAAAGATCTTTGGAAATTGATGCTTGTCAAAAATCCTAAATGATTTTTTAAATACTAATTAACTCCATTTTCCCTCCCCTACTACCTATCCTTAATAATCGTCGTTTAACTAGCTTTTATTATCGCTAAATTGACTTCTATCATGTTTTTTTAACACACAATTACATACTTTAATTACTTGTATTAAGAGTACTTTTTTTTATTAGATACGCATGTGAAAATTAGTTCAGAAAAAGAGAATTTGATAATTATAATTACGAACTAAAATCTAATAAGATGAAAAAGTTAACTTACCTATTTAGCTTGGTAGTCGCCTTGGCCGTTCTATTGGCCGCTTGCCAAAAAACTACCTTTGAAGACAATGCTAAAACTCCAGATTCTACTTTAAAAGTTTTTATACCACCACCACCCGGCGATGAATGTGAAACGGCTTATGGTTTTGGTGAAGATATTGCTACATGCTTTATTGATGAAGGCTTTGGTAATTGGGGCTGGACGAATCAATTTAATGAAACAGTAACAGTAGACCTTTACGCAGGTGCCGGACAGTGCGACTTAGATGTTGGTACTTGGGTTGGAACAGTTACTGTTGATTACTATATTGACTATGCCGATATTACCTACACGATGGATGGAGATTATACAATGGACGAGATCCATTTTTATATTGGTGAAACGATGTTTCCTACAACTAAAAAAGGAAAAAAAACTGTTTCTCCCGGACAATACACCTATAAAAATGATGAGTTAGGTGGCGTTAATAATTACTCCTTCACAGTTGAATTGGAAGGCGAAGAAACATATTTCATTGCGCATGCAGTAGTATGCGGTTTTTAACGTTAGTAATTCCCTATAAGCACGGGTAATTATTAATATAAATAAGGTGGGCCGGACTATCTGAGGAGGTGGTCCGGTTAACTATTTTTAAACCAATAAGCTGAGCTCAATTATTAATAACATCTTAATCAAAGCTATTTACACGCACGTATAATAATGTCCTTTGCAATTAGTTTCGCTTTCTCCAGGTTGTCTTCACTGCTTTTCTTCAAGTCAACACTAAGTGTAAATTGATATGCTCCTACCAACACTTTTAAAGCATTTACTTTATGCTCCCATACTGCAGCATCTCCAATTCCTTCAACCTTTATATATTCAA
>JAUVAY010000195.1 GCA_030591505.1 Flavobacteriales bacterium
CCATTAAAAAAAATAAAGTTCAAGAGGACTGATAGTTTGCAGGTATTAAAACTTAACGATTGCAACTTAACAAAAATTCCACGATCTATTAGAAAATTAAAAGGCCTGAAACGACTTGAACTTAATAAGAATCAGATCAGTAAAATCCCTGGTTTTATCAAAAGAATGAAAAACTTAGAGGAGATCAATATTAATTTTAATGGGATGCTTGTAAGTGAAAAGGATTTCTCGAAGATCATTCATGTTGAAGTCATTCAGTTTATAGGAAATGATTTAGTAAGCTTACCTAGTAATATGGGTGATTTGAAAGGAGCTAGAAAATTAAATTTCTCTAAGAATAAATTAAATGGATTACCGGAGAGTATGGCCGAACTGGATAGCCTTGAAAGCATTATTTTTTATAAGAATGAATTTGAAGAGATACCCAATGTTATATTTGAACTAAGTGCATTAACTGAATTAGATTTCTATTATAATAAGCTAAAAGTAATTCCTGCTGATATCAATAAATTAACTTCCCTGGAGTTACTTTTTATCTCCTATAATAGCATCGATGAAATTCCCGAATCGATGAGAGATCTCGATCAATTGAAAAAACTATATATCCATCATAATAACCTTGTTGGACTACCGCCATGGATCGTTGAGTTTAAAAATTTAGAAGTAATGGATGTTGGCTTTAATAAGCTTGCTGTTTTACCTGATCTTTCTCCTCTGCAAACCTTAAAGGAAGTAGATGTACAAGAAAATAATTTGAGCGAAATTCCTTGGGCTGTATTGAAACTTCCGGATTTGGAAAGAGTATTTATAAGAGATAATCCATATGAATTGACTGAAGAAGAAGCTGTGGAATTGAAAACATTAATTGAAGAATTGTTAGAAAAAGAAGTAAGAGTATCATTTTAATCACAATTGAACTTCGGAAGTACGATATACTGTTGAATTCTCATCTACCCTTCATCATCAACGCAAATGGGAGGAATGATGGTGACAAATCAGTTAAAATCGCCATAATCGACTGACTTAAACTGAAGGTCGATAAGGTGAATGTCGGAGGATAGAAGAGGTAAGTAACAGTATGTCAATATATAAGATAGCAGACACTTAGAGCGTTGGGTTTGATTTTATAGGTGTTTTAGATTATTTAATTGAGGAATTTCAACAAACCTTAAGTCAAGATAGAACTGTAACATTTATCTATTAAGATGCTTGCATATTTCTTATCTTGCATCGATTTGTAATTTCTAAGAAATGCCAATAAAGACCGTAAAAGGGAAACCAACTATATCTACTGAAATATTATTGAATGCTTTTCGATTAATGTGTACTGAGAAGGCGCTGACCGAAAAATATGAGGCCAATGCTAAGCTCACTTCTAAATATGTACATGCCACAGCAAGAGGGCATGAGGCTGTACAGATAGCCTTAGGATTGCAACTCACTCCTAAGGATTTTGTTTCCCTGTATTACAGAGATGATGCCGTACTTTTAGGAATGGGAATTACACCTTATGAGCTAATGTTGCAGCTGTTTACAAAGAAAGATGATCCATTTTCAGGCGGAAGGACTTACTACGGACATCCTAGTTTAAATAGGGAGGATATGGCAAAGATCCCTCATCAATCATCAGCGACAGGAATGCAGGTAATTCCGGCTACAGGAGTAGCGATGGGTATGCAGTATAAGGAGAAAACAGGACTGACACCGCTCACAAAAGATGATAACCCTGTTGTGGTTTGTTCTATTGGTGATGCGGCGATGACGGAAGGCGAAGTTTCTGAAGCGATGCAAATGGCAGCCTTAAAAAGATTGCCAATATTATATTTAGTACAGGATAATGGATGGGATATATCGGCATATAAAGATGAAGTGCATACGATGAATGCCCAGGAGTATGCTCAAGGTTTTAAGCATATAGAAACACGCTCTATCGATGGAACAGATTTTATAGAATCTTATACTACTATTCAAGAGGTTATTGAGCTAATACGAAAGGAGAGGAGACCATTTTTGATCCATGCGAATGTTCCTTTACTAGGGCATCATACTTCCGGTGTTAGAATGGAGTGGTATCGTGATGATTTAGAAGAGTCATGGAAAAAAGATCCTTTTCCAAAAATGAAAGCACTTCTACTTGAGAGAGGGGAAAGCGAAAAAGCGCTTGCAAAGATCGAGGAGGATGTTAGAAACTTGGTTGATGTTGAATTTGAGAAGGCAAGATATTCCCCTGATCCAGAAGAAGAGGACCTGTTTAAATTTGATTTTGCTCCAACTTCAGCAACAGAGGAAAAAGGAGAACGATCTCCTGAAAATGGCGAAGTAACTTTAATGGTTGATTGTGCATTACATGCAGTGGAAGAAATAATGAGAGAGCATCCTGAATCCTTACTTTATGGACAAGATGTTGGGAAGCGTTTAGGAGGAGTCTTTAGAGAAGCAGCCACCCTCGCACAAAAATTTGGAGATGATCGTGTGTTTAATACTCCAATTGTTGAAGCCTTTATCATTGGAAGTACCGTTGGAATGTCGAATGTTGGATTAAAACCGATCGTTGAGGTTCAATTTGGAGATTATATATGGCCGGGACTTAATCAATTATTTACTGAGCTATCACGCTCATATTATTTATCCAATGGAAAATGGCCGGCAAGTTCTGTTATCCGCGTGCCCGTTGGTGCCTATGGTAATGGAGGCCCTTTTCACTCTTCAAGTATAGAGTCTGTATTGTCCAATATCAGAGGAATTAAAGTTGCTTATCCATCTAATGGAGCAGATATGAAGGGACTGATGAAAGCTGCGTGGCTTGATCCTAATCCTGTTGTTATGCTAGAACATAAAGGCTTGTATTGGAGTAAGGTAAAAGGGACTGATGATGCTAAGGTGATCGAGCCGGATAAAGACTATGTTGTACCATTAGGCAAAGGAAGAGTTTACTTAGAGGCAGATGCGGAAAAGATGAAGGAAGGAGAAAGTATTCTTGTTGTTGCTTGGGCAATGGGAGTGCATTGGGCAAATAACGCAGCGAAAAATTTCCCTGGACAAGTTGAGATCATCGATATTCGAAGTATTTACCCATTGGATGAGGAGCTGATATTTGAGCGCCTCGAAAAACATGGAAAATGTTTGGTTATTACTGAAGAACCGGCAATAAATTCATTCGCACAAAGCATTGCTGGAAGAATTAATGAAAATTGTTTCGAGCATTTAGATGCTCCAGTGATGGTTATTGGGGCAGAGAACCTACCAGCTATTCCATTAAATGAGATCTTGGAAAAAGCCATGCTTCCAAATGCAGAAAAGGTGGCTATTAAAATGAAGGAGTTATTGGATTATTAATAATCTTTTAGATTTTTCTTTGTGAATCCTTCGTGTCTTTCTGCCTTTGTGGCAATAATATTTGCGATTATCAGCGTACTCAGCGGTTAATTTTACGTTTTCTTTATTCGCCACAAACAATGTGTTCGACTATTAAGTACTTTTGTAACAAAACAAACATATTCAACGGCAGACTTCCTTAATTTTGCAAAAAAAAAAGTAAGAATGGATAAGATCAAAGAGTGGTGGGCAGCCTATTTAAAAAAGGAAAGTGTTTGGGGACATATCTCCAATGTGATCTTTATTTTATTTGTAGTTGCGATGGTATTCCCAGCTTCTCGAAAAGTAGTAGGTTCAACTTTGATCAAGCTTACTTTATTTGATCATGGTAAGATAGAATCCTATGAAAATCCTATTAAGCTTGATAATGTTGATAAGGGGGTGTTATTTTATCATGAGGGTCAGGAAATTGCCTTGGGAGAATTTGATGGAGAAGTAATGGTCGTTAATTTTTGGGCAACTTGGTGTCCGCCTTGCATTGCCGAAATGCCAAATTTTCAAAAGGTTTATGATGAATATAAGGATGAGGTTTCTTTTCTCTTTGTAACTACGGATAGTCCGGATAAGGTAGAAGCTTTTATGAAAAA
>JAUVAY010000134.1 GCA_030591505.1 Flavobacteriales bacterium
CCAACTTCTATACAACCACTGCAACCTCCTTCCCTAGCATCCTGTAAAGACTTCCCCATCTTTGTCATTTCTTCAATATAAACCTCAGGATTAAACACTGATGGATAACCATGTCCTTGGCGAATTACTTTAGCAGCTGCATGTAAAAATGCATCTGGAGTCTTGGTGCTTATATGAACAGAATTTCCTGGCTGCAGTACATGAAGTTCCTCAATGATCTCCAGCATGATATAGGAAAGCTCACTCACACCATCACTACCATCACTTTTAAGTCCACCGATATTAATATTAGTAAAGTCATTATACGTCCCACTTTCTTTAGCTGTGATTCCCACTTTTGGAGGAGCCGTATGATTATTTACTTTGATCCAAAAACAAGAGATCAGCTCTTTTGCTTCGTTTCGTGTTAAACTTCCTTCTGCTAGTTCTTTTTCATAAAAAGGTGTTAGATGCTGATCAATATGACCAGGGTTCATAGCATCCCATCCATTGAGTTCAGTGATGGTTCCCAAATGAACAAACCAGTACATTTGAATAGCTTCCCATAAAGTCCGTGGTGCATTTGCTGGCACCCAACGGCAGGTTTCTGCAATCTTTAATAGCTCTACTTTTCTACTCAAATCATTTTCTACAGCTGCTTTCTCTTCAGCCAAAACTGCATGACGCTCTGCAAATAAAATCACAGCATCACAAGAAATAGCCATTGCTTTTAATTGCTCCGCCTTATCCGTGGCCTCTTCATTATTCAAATAATCTAAGGATTCAATATGTTCATTGATTTTCTTTTTAAAATCAAGCATTCCATTTTGATAGATCTTTCCATCCAAAGCAGTATGTCCAGGAGCACGTTGTTCCATGAATTCAGTAAATAATCCTGCCTCATAGGCACGTTTCCATTCATCCGGAACATACGCAAAGATCCTTTCGCGCTGTGTTCTTCCCTCCCAATAGGGAATAACATCATTTTCGTAAGTATCAATATCTTCTTGCGGAATTGTATATCTCTGTTGCTCGCGTGTATTTAAAACATGTAGATCTTCAATGCTATGACAGGTCAGCTCAGGAAATGTTGGTACAGATTTCGGTTCGGGACCACGTTCTCCAACGATCAATTCATCATCACCTAAATACAATGTCTTCTTCTGACAATGATCCAGAAATGTAAGCGCGCGCATCACAGGAATGGAGTGTTTTCCATTGTGGCTTTTGTAATATGCCGTTTGATGGAGTGCTCTTTCGATGGATAATGAGGGTTCAGCTTCGAAACTTAGTTTTCTTAGTTTTTGAACTCTTTCGTTCATACCTGGACCAATTTTACTACTCCATAATTTTGAATAGAAATTCCCTTCCTCCAAACCTTTTCGTTCAGGTTTAGTGTTCGTCTCGATCTTTCCTGTTATTTCTTTTATAGTTTGCATTGATTTTCATCTATTATAACGACAATGTGTAATAGTTCATCCGTCATCTAATTATTAGTGAATGCTGAATGAGAAAAAGATTAATACAGTGTTATTTATAGAAAATCTGGCATTCGAATAAACGCCTGTAGCTCTTAGTTGAAGTATGTTTATTGATCGCTACTTTCATACAAAGCAAATATAGAAATAATTAATAGTTTGATAATTGATTTGTATTAATTTAAAATGATAGGCTCGATGAATAATAAAACATTGTGAAGTAGTAAGTATTAAAACAATATTTTGCGGATTTCTGCGCTATTTGCGGTTAGGTATAATAAAAAAATAACCGCTGAGCACGCGAAAAATCGCTGAATTAAAAAAGGGGCCTAAGCCCCTCGAGTATTATCGAATCGAAATGTATAGTGTACAGACACGAATCCAGATAGTACAGACGCAATGCATTGCGTCTCTACATCAATCGTACTGCTTCTGTCTTCTAATGAATCTCTCTACCTGAGAAATGGAACATGCCTTCGATAGCTGCATTATCATCACTATCTGAACCATGTACTGCATTTTCTCCAATAGAGTTAGCATAGGCTTTACGGATAGTTCCTTCAGCGGCATCAGCTGGATTTGTAGCACCTATCAATGTTCTAAAATCTTCAACTGCATTGTCTTTTTCAAGAATAGCAGAAACGATGGGACCTGAAGTCATGAATTCCACTAATTCACCAAAAAATGGACGTTCATTATGAACTGCATAAAAAGTCTCAGCATCAGCTTTACTTAATTGAGTGTATTTCAACGCTACGATCTTGAAACCACCAGCATTGATCATTTGTAATATATTTCCAATGTTACCTGCTTTAACAGCATCAGGTTTGATCATTGTAAAAGTTCTGTTACTTGCCATATCTATTCTTATTTAATTTGGGCGCGAAGGTAGTCAATCACCTTCTATTAATGAATTATATTTTTAAAAGGTTCATCAAGCTATTTATAATAGCAAAGTGTATTTGTATCGCCCGCAGATCTCACAGATCAATGCAGAACTAATCAGCGGAAATCTGCGAGATCTTCGGGAGCTTTTATTCAATTCACATCCCAGGAATACGTGGAAACTTATTAAGCTTTGAATTACGATAATAATAACCCCACCCCTGCTTTAGCCAATGTCCTACTTTGGGTAGTGGGATAATAAAGTCCTTGTCAGCCTTTCTATAAGTAAATGCTGCTCCATTTCCTGTGTCCATAACACACAAAATGTTAAGGTGGTCTTTATATCCTTTTCTTTTATTTGAGTTTTTTAGTTGTTGACCAATATTATAAGCAGTGTTACGCGCCATCACTTCAGCTATATGACCTTGCTTTGCTATCCAGTCAGGGCCTTCGATTAGAGCAATATCACCAATAGCATAAACATTTTCTGTTTTATCAACCTTGCAATTATCATCTATCTTAATAAAGCCTGAATTAGAAAATGCCAGATCGGATTTTGCTAACACAGCATGTCCGGTACTAGCAGGGATATACATGATGTAATCACTCTCTAGTGTAGATTTATCTTCAAAAATGATCTTGTTTTCTGAAAATTCAATGATCTTTTTACCCGTCCGTTTATTAATCTTTTCTTTCTCAAACATTTTTTCAAGCATCGCAAAACCCGAATCACCCATTCTCTTTCCTAGTTCTTTCATCGGTGCAAAGAAGGTTAATTCAAAATTATCACGGATCTTCTTTTGTTTTAGAACATGAATGAAGTTAAAAAGGATCTCAAATGCCGGTCCACCCCTTACCCCTGACTTATCTTTTGGATTACCTCCATAACCAATCGCAATTTTACCACTCCCTTTTTTGAGTAAAGCATCAAATCTGTCTTTCATTACAAGCGATTGATCTGGTGCTCCACATATCGACATGGTATTTTCAATTCCAGGCAGTTTTATTTTGTTCGCCCCAATAGCGACGATCAAATAATCATAGTTGATTTTCTGGTTTTCTAGAATCACGCTATTATTTGCGCTGTCTATTGATTTTACCCTATCAATTACAAGATTAAATCCATGAACTTTTTGAAGTTCTTTTAGGGGAATCGTTGCTTTTTCGAAGGGAATCTTACTTACAGGAATCCAAATTGAGATCGGATATATAAATAAGTAATCACGGTCCGATACTAATGTAACCTGTATACCTTGTTTTCTCAGGTATATGGCAGACTCAACTCCTGCAAATCCACCTCCTAAAATTAAAACATGTTGATTTTTCATAAACGTAAGATTGATACTTCTTTTCCCTTAATTAAAGGGAGACCAAAAGTATAAGCTCTTACAAGTTCTATAAGTGCACTATATTACAGAGAAGCTAAAGTAAATGCGTAAATGAATGTAAGTCAGAGCCTCTCAATAATGTTAGCTAGTGTTCTACAATTTATTCTAAGGTATCGGGTAGTTTTACCTTATTATTCAACGAAAATATACGTTAAGCCAGCAGCAAAAGCAAGAGGATAAGTGTTTTCGTAGTCACTATCATTGTATTCTATTGATTCAAATTGCAACCAAGGGTATTGGGCATTATTAATCAAACTGATTAGTTCGATGCATTTTTCCTGATCATTACTTATTGAAAAAGAAAAATGGAGTTTTTTATCAGCTTTATTTTGGGGGAAATCATCATTTTCAATCATACTTATGACGGCGTCCATGAAACTTGGAGCTGGATCTGTAACAATAAAATTATCAAATACAGAGCTTGCTGAATCTTCAAGAAATAGCGTCATCATTACAATGCCTGCTTCACTACCTCTTGCAATAAAAGTTCTGGAAGTATTGTTGGTGTAGCTATCATCAACATAGGAAGTCATATTATTAAATATTTCATAGTAATCTTGAAAGTCTTCAGGTGTAGCATCAATAGTAAGATGTTCTTCTAAAGTAACAATCAAAGCATCAAAATCTTCAATTTGCTCTACACCGGCAATTACTTTCTCAAATTCATCTAAGGCAATTGCAAAATGCTGTTCTGTAAAGTCAATTAAAAAAATTGTGGGCAGGTCTATAGTTGAATTGTATGTGGTAGGCAAATATATTTTTCCTTTTGTGCTATCCCCATTTGAAAGAAATGTAAAAGACTCTGTTTCAAAGGTATCTGTGTATATTGAAGGGTTCGAATTTAAATTATCGGATTCCTTATTACATGCTCCGGAAATTGCGGCCATAAATAATAAAATAAATAGCGCTTTCATTTTTATTAAATTTTTAAGGGTGTTTAATAATTTCATTAGGGTATTTACGATCCTGCAGATTGGTTTTCAGTTAGTAAACCTTGTCTAAATTTTTAAAAGACGGCCTGAATTTTGGATTAGAAAATTCAAGCCATCTTAGGTTTAGATAAGGTTAATTCTTCAATGGTGAATGATGCTCATGAACCATCTTCCAGCCATCACTTGTCTTAACAAATAATAAAGTGATCTGGTCGTTTACAACAACTAGATCTTCGCCGAACATTAATTCAAAATCTGAGTGAAAGGTTAAATTAGCTACATCACCATAAACTGCAATTTTAAGATCCTTCGCATCGAATTTCACAACTTCTGTTACTGAACCAAAAACATTGCGTTCATGCTCTTCATTCGCCTCGCCTCCATTTCGCGGTTCTCCGTTTTTAAATTCCGTGAATTTTGGTCCGTAGGCATGAAAGGCAATTAGTTTATCAATATCCCCGTCTTTTATACTTTGAGCAATTGCGCCAAAGGTTTGCATTACTTCCTCATGTGCTTCAGGAAAATCATCGTTTACAAGGTCAGTATTCGACTTACAGTTAGTTAATAAAAGTCCGAGGACAATAATTGATGCAAATGTTAGTTTTGTTTTCATAATACTTATTTTAAAAATTAATTAAAGTGTTTCATATTTGTATTTTAATACATTACAAGCATTAGTTCAATGCTAATACAAGCACATGTACTATTTATTCAAAAGCATGTGTTAATCGAAAATAAATTGCAATCCTTCAGCAAAAGCGACTGGGTAGACGCTGGCAAATTGACTATTGGGATATTCTTTTGATTCAAATGTCAACCATGGATATTGCGCTTCTTCAAACGTGTCTATCAATTCATTACAGATTTCAAAATTATTACTTGATGAATAGGAAAAATGAAGTTTCTTATTCAGCATGGTTGAGGGAATAGTACCGCTTTGGATAAGGTCTACTACTGAGTTATTGTAATATGAGGGAGAATCGGTCACGATATAATTGTCGAATACATTCTCGTCGGGATCTTCATTTAGAAGCGTAAGAAGTACTACACCTCCTTCTACGCCTCTTGCTACAAGCGTTTTAGAACTATTTTCCGTGTAAACACTGTCTACATGGTAGGACATATCTTTAATGAGATCACTGCAACCTTGATATTGATTAGGAGGATATGTATAAATGTCTGGAAGAGTCTTTAAGCTTATAACCAATGCATCAAAATTTGGCATTTCCCGTACTGCATAGATCAACTTTGCGAATTCGTCAGTAGCTACGGTGTAATTCCCGTGCTCCATGTAGTCAATTAAATAGATCGTAGGCAGATTGTTATTGCTTGCGTAGGCTTCGGGCAGATATATGAGCCCCTCGGTTTCTATTCCATCAGAGGTAAATATAAAGGCTTCTACTCCATCGGAGTCATATATGTTATTGTCTACTCTCACTATTTCATCTGGTGGAGGGATAGGAGGACCTGGATTTTCATCTTTTTTTGAACAGGAGGAAATACAAATTGTTAGTAGTAGAATCCCTACTGATAATTTTATGCTTCTAAACCTACATTTGGCTTTGAATTTTTGTGCTGAATGTCCAAAATCCATAATAAAGGTAAATGCTGATTTTGTTTTCATAATATTACGTTTTAGTGGTTATTTAATTTCGAGTTTTCTATTAGCAATATGACTTAGTATTACCCATTTATGTTTTTCTTTTAGTTTAACTGAGTTCTTGGTCAGCTAGTTTCTATATAATCCTTTAAAAATATCTCTGATTCAATATGAATAGCATTTGCTCTCTCAAAAAGAATTTCCAAATCACTAAACTGAGCATTCTTCACCTTGTTCTCAATCTCGATCAATACTTCTTTTAGACTGGGAATTCCCATAAATTCAGCCTGAGGTTTTAGCGAATGCGCATTTATAGCAAGATCAGGCCATGATTTGTCTTTGATGTTTTGCTGCATCTTTTTAAATGAATCCGGTGCTGTATTTAGATACATCGAAACATACTTTTTCATTTTTTGTATATCTCCTTTGCTAAACTTTTCTAAGAATGTTAAATCAACCATTATACATTTGCTTTGATTAATTCATAGATTTCATTGAATGCATCTTCCCCTTTTATCACATAATGCACAGCACCATACATGATGGTTTTAGTCGCTACACCATAACTCTTTTGGCTCGACAACATTATAACAGGTAAAGTAGAATTCCTCTTTTTAATCTCTTTGAGTATGTCGATCCCATTAGAAGCATCTTTTTCCTTAGAATTCAAATAAAAATCCAAAACAATAGCATCAGGATTTTCATGTAACTTCTCCAGACATGACTCGCCTGTAGGAAATGAAATAATATTAAACCCAGAATATTGTTCGCTTAAATAATCACTTAGCATTTCAGACAATAATGGTTCATCGTCTACGATAAATAGTGTTGGGTTTTGATTTTTCATGGTCATTTAAGTTTTAGTATGATAAAGAGTATTTTATACTTCAAAATCTTACTGTTTTTTATAATGTGATGTATTTACTCCTCTAATGTAACTACTTATCTAATAATCAAAAACTCTAATTATCAAGTGGTTCAATCAATTATCAAGCGGTATTGTTTTTAAGCTTTAGTGAGATAATATATCTTTTGTATCAGTATTTCTATTTCGAAAGGCTTTCCAATAAAATCATTCATTCCCGCATCATAACAAAGTGCTACCTCTTCTTTTAACACATTGGCTGTCATGGCAATAATAGGAACACTCGACTTATCATCACCCAAGTTCCGAATACCCGTGGTTGCATCATAGCCATTCATTACAGGCATCTGAATATCCATAAGGACGATATCAAATTCATCATTTCTTACTTGCTCGATCGCAATAGCCCCATTCTCCGCCACGCTAACACGCACATCTTTTATGGCATCCTCTAATTCTTCTTTCGCTACAACAACATTAAATGCATTATCCTCAACTAGCAGTACTTTTATACCCTCTAGCTGATCAGAGATAGACTCGATGTCTATGGATTCTGATTCTTCATCTATCTTTTCCGTATCTGTATTTACTTTAAAAGGAATAATAAAATGAAACTGACTTCCCACTCCTTTTTTACTTTCTACC
>JAUVAY010000083.1 GCA_030591505.1 Flavobacteriales bacterium
ATTTGTGATCTTGTCCCATGCAAGGGTTCCTTTCACCATCTCCATATAGGAGGTCATGTGATAACCTAAAACATAATGACTAGGAACTGGATCTTTAAAGGAACCGGATCTCATTTTCTCGAAGCTGTATTTTTTTCCATTAGCCCTCAGCGCTGGAATTTGAAGATAGAATAAAGGAACCCTACCCCGTCCAGAATAAGTATAGAGCGTTTCTGTTTTAACAGCATCACCTTCGAAATACCAATCGGGTAGTAGAGCAAAATTCACTGCTGACCAACCATATTGACCGAATAACACATGTTCAGGCGCCCATTTTCTTCCTAGTTGTACTTTAGATTCTTGAAGTATGTGTCGGTATTCATGAATATGAAGAAGGTCTACCCAGGGTGAAATTCCAGAGAATTGTGAAAAAGGAGGAGTGGTAAAATACTCACTTCGATATGGGCCATAGGCAACAAATCCATTCGAAAGTGTTGTAAGATTTCGAATGATGATCGTTGTTTTAACCGGAGGAGTTGATAAAGATGAATCGATTATTGATGCTTGATAAAGACTAAAATTTGCAACGCGTTGCCCCCAATAATCAAGCCCTTCAGGAAATACTACCCTCACAGTATCATTATCAATTTGTCGATATTTTATTCTGTTTGGTGTTCCTCCAAAATTCTGGGCACTCAATAGACTACTGATAAAAAAAGTAAGTAAAATGAAAATAGCCCGATGAGCAAACGGATTACTAAATTGTGATTTGATGCTATCTGTATTCAACAATTTTATAATACTTTTTCGTAACAATGATACTTTTCCGGCATATACTGCAAGTTAATATCTCCACAGAATTGATAGGCAAGTTTTTTGTAAAATCTATTAGCGATTGTATTTTTTGAGTAGGTATCCAATCTAATTAACTCAAAACCTTGTTGTCGAGCGACTTCTTCTACATGATTCATAAGTTCTTTAGCTAGTTCGGGAGTTTTAAATTTTGGGTGAACCGCTAAACGATGAACAGAATTAACCTTTTCAAGAGAGCTTTTCCATTTTACTTGCCCATATTCTTCCGGACATTCGGGAGACAGAACGATCAAACCAATAATATGTTGATTTTCTTCTGATACAAAAAGGTAATTTTTTGTTATATCCTGTATAAATATGGCTTCATTTGGATACCATTCAGGCCACTGTTTCACCCCTTCATCGTCCATATGGCGAATAGATAAACGAATCAATTCAAGCACCTGGGGTAAATCCTCTTTTTTAGCAAGTCTGATGATCAAAACAATATTGGCTTAGCTCCAAATGTAAAGGATAAAAATTAATATTTATATTCGCCATAAGTTGAGTTTGTTAAGCTTAATTGAAAATTAAAAATAATTACCATGAATAAATTTGCAAGTACACTTTCTCTAATAGCATTTGGGATGTTTCTATTTATATCCTGCCAGCCAGAGGCTAATAAAATCCCACCTTGTTATAACGGAAAGCTAGATAAGGGAGAGGTAAATATAGATTGCGGAGGCGATTGTCCACCTTGTGCTGCTACTTGTGATGATGGTATATTGAATCAAGGAGAGTCAGGAGTTGATTGTGGTGGTCCTTGCCCTTTATGTCCGACTTGTAATGACGGAATCCAGAATGGATTAGAAACAGGAGTTGATTGTGGTGGTCCTGAATGTGCTGAATGCCCTGCTAGTTGTGATGATATGTTGATGAACGGAACAGAAGAAGGGGTAGATTGTGGAGGAGATTGTGTATCATGTGATCCACAAGTTATTTCATTCGCCGCAACAATTGATGGCTTGGCAATGGTCGGCCCGATAACAAATGGAACGATAGCGGTTGGAGTATTAAATATTAGCGGTAGTGCTTCAGGAATTCAGATCTCAATAACAGTTGCCGCAGATATTGATCCAGGAACCTATATTATTCCTGATAGTGGTGTAGCTGCAACATTAAATAACACCTCAACAAGTCCATCGTTATTTACAGCGATGAGTGGATCGATTGTTATCGTTAACCATGATAAAGCAAATAAAACACTTACAGGAACATTTAATTTCGTAGCCAATAATGGAACGGATGACACAACCGTTACAAATGGTTCTTTCAATGTGAGTTACTAGAAAATAATTTTTTTTACGAAAGCCGTCCCTAAATTTAGGGACGGCTTTTTTATTTCGAAAAATCGAGAAATCAAGGTAAATTTGGGTTTTACAAAACTTCAGTTTTGAATAAATTAATTTGATCTGAAGCGAAAAAGATAAAAGAAAGGCCCAATGAATTACGCCAACGATATTTTTAATTACTCTCGTTTTCGAAGTAGAGAAGTAATGGTAGGAAAGATCGGGTTTGGAGGAGATAACCCCATCCGTATTCAATCGATGACCACAACAAACACTTTGGATACTGCAGCTACTGTTGAACAGTCGATTAGGATGATAGAGGCTGGATGTGAGTTGGTTAGAATAACCGCTCCATCAACTAAAGAAGCGGAGAATCTTAGAGAAATAAAAGATGAATTGGTGAGAAGAGGCTATACTACACCTTTGGTTGCTGATATTCATTTTACACCCAATGCTGCTGAAATTGCGGCCACGATTATTGAAAAGGTTAGGATCAACCCGGGTAATTATGCTGATAAGAAGAAATTCGAAGAGCAAGAATATTCAGATGATGACTATCAAAGCGAGCTGATAAGAATTCGAGAACGCTTTAGTCCCTTGGTGAAAATTTGTAAGGAAAATAGTACAGCGATGAGAATCGGGACCAATCACGGGTCTCTTTCCGATAGAATATTAAATCGATTTGGAGATACACCATTGGGAATGGTTGAGTCTGCCATGGAGTTTGTTCGTATTTGCGAGGAGCATGATTATCATCAGATCATTTTGAGTATGAAGGCGTCTAATCCTAAGGTTATGATCGAAGCTTATCGCTTATTGGTTGTGAAAATGGCCGAAGAAGGGATGAATTATCCATTGCATCTTGGAGTGACAGAAGCAGGAGAGGGAGAAGATGGAAGAGTAAAATCGGCTGTTGGTATTGGAACATTATTGGAAGATGGGTTAGGAGATACGATTCGTGTATCTTTAACGGAAGAACCCGAAAAGGAAATGCCTGTTGCTTTAATTTTGGCCGATCGGTATAAAAAGAGGGAAGGGCATAAGCGAATAGAAGCAATCACTCCACTTCCTATCAACCCATTTGAATATACAATTGTAAGAAGCCAAGCTGTTTTAAATATTGGCTCTTCTAATGTTCCGAGAGTGATTTCAGATTTTTCTATGCGCGATAAGGTATACCCTTGTAGCCTTATTAATGTTGGATATATTTATGATAGGACAAGTGATAAATGGACCATTCGGGATAATGCTTCTGATTATATATATCTGGGAGAGAATGAACTTGATTTCAAAGTCCCAGGAACACTAGGGGTCATACAAGAATATCCTCAATGGCAGAAGGATCTCCCCAACACCTACCCTGTACTTTCACTATCTGATTACTCATCATATAGCGACAATCATCATCCTCATTTTTTAAGAATTGAAGTTGACGAGTTTACAAGCGATGTTTTTTTATTGCTTAATAAGAACCCTCAGTGTATCGTTGTTTTGAGTACAAAAAATCAACATGCAATGCCGCATTTACGAGCGGGTTTTATGCAATTGATCAATGCTGAAGTTAAAAACCCGATCATTATTTTTAGAAGGTATACTGATATTTTTGAACCTGAAACAGTTCAATTATACGCTTCTACTGATATTGGAGGACTATTTAATGATGGTTTAGGTCAAGGTGTTTGGATTGAAAGTCCATTTCTATCATGCTGTAAAAGAAATTCTCTAGCCTTTGGAATATTACAAGCTACACGAACCAGAATATCAAAAACAGAATACATTTCTTGTCCAAGTTGTGGAAGAACACTTTTTGATCTCCAGGAAACAACAGCAAAGGTTAGGGCTAAAACACAACACTTGAAAGGGCTTAAAATTGGAATCATGGGCTGCATTGTGAACGGTCCGGGTGAGATGGCCGATGCTGATTACGGGTATGTTGGCACAGGAAAAGGCCTTATTACCTTATACAAGGAAAAGGAAGTAGTTAAGAAAAATATATCAAGTGAACATGCCGTTGATGAACTAGTGGAATTAATAAAACAATATGGCGACTGGGTTGATCCAAGTTAAATAAGCTGGGGGAGTTAGGGAACTTGCAATATCATCAATTGGCATTACCTTTGTTTAGATACCTGCTAAAAGAAAACAAATGAAAAAATCACTACTCCTCTTTATTTCAATTATATTTTTCAGTTTAAACATAAATGCTCAGAAGATCACTGCTTATATTAATTTCAGGAATTATTTTGTGGTTTTTGATGATGGCAGAACGGATGTTCTTGAGGTAATGCCTCCACAATCATTTAAGGTAGGCCCAGATTACTTAGCTTATATTGATAATGTAGGTAATCTTAAAGTGTATTATGAAGGAAAGGTTGAAACACTGGATCCCGGGGTTATTTTAAGTTATGAAGCAGGGGATGACTATTTGATTTTTGAAAAATATCAGCAAGTCAAAGTATGGAGTGATGGAAAATTAACCAACCTAGGAAATAATATTACTGCTTGGATGGGTTCGGATAGTTTAGTTGCTTTTTATGACCAGAATTACAAAAATTTTCACCTTTTTTATCATGATGAGGAGTATGACCTGGGGGATGGTTTAGTTGAATTACCGATCACTGAATTTTCTGTTGGGAATAATGTTTTTGCATTTATAGATAAGTACCAACTTACCTTTACTGTTTTTTACCAAGGTTACTTCACCGATTTATCAACTATTATTCGGAAGGTTGATTATAAAGTTAATGCTGATATCGTAGCGTATAGAGATGATGAAACAAATACCTTCAAAGCATTTTTTAAGGGCGATATTTACGATTTGGAAGACCTGCCTCCAGTCGAGTACAAAGTAGGTCATGGAATGGTTGCATATGTAAATCAAAACCAGGAGTTCATCGTTTTTTACAACGGTAGCAAGCACAGAGTTTTAAATTATGTTCCAGAGTATTTTGATGTAAGTGATAGTTTGGTAGCCTTTAATAATCAAGGTTTTTTGAACGTATTTTATGATGGCGTGACAACAGAATTAACGCGCTATATTCCACCTGCAATTGAATGGGACTGGAGTACGATGGCTTACCTGGATGACAACTTGAAAATACAAGCTTTTATGGCAGGGGAGAAGCAATTCATTATAAACGAAACCTTAAGGGATATCTACACAAACCGTAATATCATTACCATCCGTTTTGGAAACCAGCGATGGGCTGTTTACTATAATGGACAGCTATATGAGCTCGAAGATCAATAATATTCTTGCTTTGAAAATAGTTACAGTTCCTCTGTTTGTGTAAAACACGTATATTTCAATATTCGAATTAAGCACAATGATATACGATTTCTGACGGAAGATGGAAGTATGGCCGAAATATAAGTTTTCATTCTCCTTTATTGCTGTTGTTTTTCTTGCGATTGGTGTAATTATCACCTTTTATGGCCCGATAGCTGTTAATCCCAACAGCCATTTTCTTAAAGTGAGTGAGGATGGTTTAAAGAACTATTTTACTTTCTCATATTACATAAATTATAACCAAAGCAATTTCAATTTTGAAGGGATGAATTACCCTTACGGGGAAAGTATTCTATACACAGATGGACATCCCTTATTATCTTTTTTATTAAAACACCTTTCTTTCGTTTTTCCTCAAGTAGCAAATTATAGTGTTGGAATTTTGAATAGTTTGCTCTTGTCTTCTCTATTGATAAGTAGTGTTTTTTTATTCCTGCTTTTTTATGAAATGAAGATAAACACTGTTTTGGCAGTTTTAAGTTCAGTTGCCATTATGATGCTTTCTCCTCAACTCTTTAGGTTTGGTGGGCACTATGCATTAGCATACAGTTGTTTTATACCAATAAATTTATATTTATTGTGGCGATTTGAAAAAGGTGGATCGATTCCATTGCTTACTCTTTTACTCGTAATCAACAGTCTTTTTTGGTTTTTTACTCATGCATACCTAGGGATGATTCTTGTAACATTCAATAGCGTTTATTTAGTAATCAAATGGATTTACGAGTATAAGGAGCAAAAGAAAACTTATCGCTCTTATATTGGATTATTAACCTCGATTATAATTCCTACATCTGGGTTTATACTTTTCTTAAAACTTAGTGATATCCATATTGGAAGAACAACTAATGCAGGGGATCTTTTAGACCACAGCGTTATTTTTTTTAGTGTCTTTTTTCCTTTTAAAGTTCACCCCCTATTTCCCTTTTTTGAATCTCTATTTAATAAGCCCTCTGTTCATTGGGAAGACATTGCCTATATAGGTTTAGCAGGTGACCTGGTTTTAATAGGACTTTTATTTGTGTTGATTCGTAAATACCTCGGATCAAAAAAAACAAGAATTGCAAAACCAGTTATTGAAGATCCGTTTTTAAAGATCGCAATACCGGCTTCAATAGTTTTATTATTTTTTGCGATGGACTATCCTTTTCTGTTTGGAATGGAAAGTCTTTTGGAAATAAAACCATTTGAGATCATTAAAAACTTTAGGGCTAATGGTCGGTTTGCTTGGGTATTCTACTTTGTGTTTTCTATATCTGCTGTATACATCATCAATAAATTACAGGTCTATTTGCTAGTTAGAAAACATAAGCTGATAGCTGCAACTATTATTTTACTTTATCCTTTGTCCATAGCTTTTGAAGGGCACTACTATCATAAGTATATTTCATCAATAATAAACGTAAACCCAAATTTATTTGATATTGAACAAGTTGACAAAAACTTGCAAGAAGCAATTAATAGTATTGATAAGAATAAATATCAGTCGATAATACCATTGCCCTACTTTCACTCTGGATCCGGAAACTTCAGACGAGACTCTAAGGAAAAGATATTTCAATATACTTTATTAACATCCTTTCATAGCAATACACCAGTAATGGCGAGTAGGTTATCAAGAGTTTCTATTAAGGAGAGTAAGAATCTGGTTCAACTAATGTCTGAAGGGTTTTATGAAAAAGCAGTTGAAAGAGATTTGGTAGATGACAGACCATTTTTGGTGATCGTATCGAATGAGAAATTGACCAAGAATGAGAAAGAGTTTGTAAAGAAATGCAAGTTTTTTTATGAGAACAATGAATTGAAGTTTTATGAGATTGAAAAGAGTGTTTTGTTTAATACAGATGCAGAAGCTGAACAAAAAAGATTTAACGAGAAGAAGAGCGATTTTTATGCTAGAAATGATTTTTTAGTAAGCGATAGTAGCAGCTATTTTATTTATTATGATTTTGAGGCTTCGAAAAGTAAGTATTCGTTTAGAGGCGAAGGAGCTTTTTCAGGTTCAAAGAACGACACCCTCGTTTTGCTAACATTAAATGGAAAAGACATGGAAATAAACACGAGCTATATAGTTAGTGTTTGGGTGTATAATTGTGGACTTAATTTTGGTCAGGATCAACTTCGAGGTAAATTAAAGCTCCAATCAATGAATGATCCACTTATAAAAAGTCCAACCTTTAGCCCGAGGTATAGTCAAACTATTTATGGGTGCTGGTCACTAGTTGAATTCCCTTTTCGACTAAAAAATAATGAAGGAAAATATCGGCTACTATTTTTTAGTGATCTCAATTCTGACAAAACATTCTATGCTGATGATCTATTAATATACAAAAAGGGGGTTGAAATTTATCGAAAAGACAAGCAAGGCAAGCTCACTTTCTTATTTAAAAACAATCATAAAATCCCTTTAGATTACTAAGAAGATCTTAATATTTCAATTAGCTCAGCAAGCCCTTCACCAGCACCCATTTCTATTTTATGCAGATTATTGATTCCGTATACAGGTGGAATATCCGGATCGATAATATACTTTGGGATTTGATGTGCTACATAATCCACGATAGAAGCAGCGGGGTATACCGCCATCGATGTTCCTATTATAACGAATATATCTGCTGTTTTAGCAATAGTAAAAGCCGTACTAATTAAAGGGACCGCTTCTCCAAACCATACGATATTCGGACGAAGTTGTGAGCCTAACTCACATTTATCACCCCAGTTAAGTTCCCATCCATCAAGTTCATATACTAAGGAATCATCTACAGTACTGCGTACTTTAAATAGCTCACCATGGAGATGAAGCACATTGCTTGATCCAGCTCTTTCATGAAGGTTATCGACGTTTTGCGTAATGATCTGAATATCATAATCCTTTTCCATTTCGGCGAGTAGGAGGTGACCTTGATTTGGCTTTACTTCATGGGCATTTTTTCTCCTCTGATTATAGAATTCAAGTACCACTTTAGGATTAGCTTCCCATCCTTCCGGACTTGCAACTTCCATAACATCATGCCCATTCCATAATCCACCGGCACCACGAAATGTTTGTATGCCACTTTCGGCACTCATCCCTGCACCGCTTAATACCACTATCTTTTTCTTAGTCATTATTGATAAATATTGATGTTATGTCTAAGGTACTCGGTAATAATAATGTTTGCAAACCCGTTTTATTTGCACCTTCAATATGTTGAGGAGAATCATCGATGAACAATATTTCTGATGCAGCTAGATTATTTTCATTGAGGAGAGTTTCAAAGCTTGTAGGATCGGGTTTTCTATGGGAAAACTCAAAGCTGTAGTAGATATTTGTAAATGCAGCTTCGAAGCGATCCCGGATTTTCCATTCGTTCAATTTATTTTTGAACTGAGTAATATGGATCTCATTGGTATTGCTGAATAAGTAAAGAGGAAGTTGTTTAGAAAGCTTTTCAAGTAGTTGAAGTCTTTGCATGGGGAAATCAAGGAGCATAGCGTTCCAGGCATGGTCTAGTTCCTTATCACTACAATTTATTTCACTTTCTTTTCTAAGTTCCTTTCTAAAGGAGGCGGAAGAAATTTTCCCTGTTTCGAATCTGTCAAAGAGGTGACTTTGTGATAACTGAGAAAAATGGGCGTCAAAATCTTTTATTCCAAGAGTTTCAAAGGCAGCTTTACTTTTTTGATAATCAATGTTAAGAAGAACACCTCCAAGGTCGAAAATGATGGCTTTATAGCGTAAAGGATCTATTGAATGCTGCATAAGGGCTAAGATAGGCGCTAATTTGCAAAAGACTTTAAAGAGATGTGAAATATATTTTTTGATAATTAGGAAGTTTATATATTTGCACTCGATTTTTAGGAATCATTGTCCCATGGTGTAATTGGCAACACGTCTGCTTTTGGTGCAGAAGAGTCTAGGTTCGAGACCTAGTGGGACAACTTCAAAACAAAAGAAACCCTTTGAAACTAATACTTTCAAGGGGTTTTGTTTTTTAAGAGGACGGTATAGGGGACGTATTTCGAGAAATGTCAACGTGAGAAAAGATCTTAAAAACCTCAAACTACTTTGTATCCAAGTTTCTTAGAAATTTTCAATTTATTAGATTGACCCGCTTCATCTATCTATTTTATTAAACCGCACAAAGGCCAGTGATCAGCCAAACTTTAATTATCAAGCTTAATGTTAAAACCCCACATAATAGTTCCTTTGATACGAATGGCTTAATTCTTACCTTTAGTCGTTACTCATAAAAAGCTAAAACAATGTCAAAGCTTCCCGAAGTTAAATATGGATTAAAAGGTAAATCAGGTAAAGAATATACATTTGATATATATTCTTTGGACAGTTCTATTAATAAAATTGGACATGTAATGAAATCAACAACTAATTGAATTATGTCAAGAGGTTTACCTAAAGCTGTAAGAAAATGCTTAGAAAAATCACATGATTCGGCCCTCTTAGCAGTTGAGACATATAACAAACCAGCAGTTAAGTTTAAATCAGGCGGCTATATAGTTTTAATGGTTATCTCATGGACGTCCTTATTCCATGCTATTTTTTTCAGACAAAAGAAAAAGCCATTTTATAAGAAAAACAATAGGTTTATTAAAAAGGATGGTGATTATTGCTATTGGGAACTAAGCATATGTTTAAATAAGTACTTTGGTTCAGATACAAATAATCCAATTAGAAAAAATTTAGAATTTTTTGTCCCTTTAAGAAATATGGTTGAGCATAAATCTATTCCAGAAATTGATTCAGATATTTTTGCTGAATGCCAATCATTATTATTGAACTATGATAAAGTAATGGAAAAAGAATTTGGGGTTAAATATTGTTTAAGAGAATCCCTATCGTTTGCACTTCAATTTTATCCTTCTTCCAAAAGCTTAAACAATGCGATTCAAGCTAACCCTACAACTAAGCCAGTAATTGATTTTATTAAAGCTTACAGAAGTAGCATCTCAACTGATATTATAAATAGTGGGGAATACTCATTTAAGGCATTTTTGATTCAAGTAGCAAATCATCAAACTAAAAACACCCTTCCAATACAGTTTATTGCTTATGATAAATTGGATGATGCGCAAAAGACTAATGTAAATAGGGTTGCAGCACTGGTTAAGAATAAATTTATTCAAGTACCAGTTACAAACAAAGACTTATTAAAACCAGGTGTTGTTGTCAATAAAGTACAGACATCATTAGGTAACCCTTCAATAATGAAAAGTGGAAAAGAGAAAGATAAGTTCCAAATGGACACTCATACAAGATGTTGGAAAAAATATGAGGTTCGTCCGTTGAACAACTCAGAGAATCCTGAAGTAACTATACCAGAGTATTGTGTTTATGATCAACCTAATCAAACTTATTTATATACTGAAGATTGGGTGGACTATTTGATAGAAGAAATGTCCAAGGATGAAGTATTCAATAGTCTTTATTAAATAATCAGTGAAAGGAAAGTTAGCGTTGGCAATTACTCTACCTTTAATAAGGAATACTCCCGGAAAGGGTCGGGAAAGATCATAGATTTCACTGATGATTAACTTTTTTCTTCTGGTGTATTTTCTAGGTTTTATTAAATATTGATGAACCTCATCATCAATTTCCCTATGTGTTTTAATGCCTCCTTCTATAATCTCATCTATTATTGACTTTTAAATTTATTATTTAAGTATTCTTAGATATTTATTAATATCTTAATTTCGGAAATATAAATTTTTAAATGTCAAGACTAACAGAATTAATTTCACAATTAAAATCAAAAGATTCGCAACTTGGTGTCGATCTTGAAAGGGAAATTAAAGCCATATCCTCTCGAAGAGAATTTGGACTAAACTTCGAACATCACAGACCTGAAATTGTAGAATTGCTGAATAGAAAAGGCAAGGCATGTGTTTTATTTCGGGGTTGTAAAGTATACGGGACACTGCTTTATGTTAGTAAGATAGAATATGAAATTTCACCAAATTTAATAACGACTTAAATATAGATGCATAAATATTTTTTTAACGATAGGCTTTTTGCAGGAGAATATTTTGACAGAGTACTTACAGAAATAAAATTCCCCTCTCCCCGAGTATTACCAGACAATTGGAAAACTAAACTTTCAGATTTACTTTCCTATTGGGAAGAGTCTAGAAAGCATCATATGACCTATGATGAAAAGGCTAAAAAGCAATACACTGGGCTACCGCAAGGCTGGATACCACTCGAGGGGAGTTCAGAATCAAATATTGAGCAAGGCTTTATCCGGAAAGTATTAGAAAATGTTTTAGGATACAGTCTTGATAATAACAGGACGCTGCAATTACAAGGAGAAGCTACTTATGAAGTGCTGAATAAAAGCGGGAATCAACGTCCTGACATGATTCTATTTTCAAACGCAGATTCACTCAACACCGCAGCTTTACATTTGGATAAAACAGATAATAATGCTGTTACTTTCTGTAAGGAAGCCCTTTTTGTGCTGGATGCAAAGAAATTTAGCAAAGGTGTTGGTGCTGACGAGAGAATTGAAAATGCTTCTAAAATTGAAAAAGGTGCATATGCCGACATTCAGCAAGTAGACCGATACTTGAGAGGCTGTGATAAAAAATGGGGTATCCTGACAAATGGGCGATCTTGGCGCCTCATGCGTAGCGGAGATGGTGAAACACTAGAACATGTCCGTTTTGACATTGTCCTATTTCTTGAAGATTTGCGTAATAGTCAAAATGAGTTGACACCAGATGCGGACAAAACAGAACAAATATTCAGCTTGTTTTGGTATATGTTCGGTATGCCGGCAGTTTCAGGTGGTTATTTAAATAAGCTTGATAGTGAGAGCCAAGCAAACAATAAAAAAGTGCGTGACATTCTGAAAAACAATGCCCACCGAGCTGTTGAACTGATTGCAAAAGGGTTCTTTCACCATCCGTCTAATGAGTTCGACAATAATGCAGGGCAAGCAGATATAGACCAGCTCAGAGAGTTATCATTAACTTTCTTATACCGTCTACTCTTCATACTTAAAGCTGAAGCGTTGAACCTTCTGCCCATGAAAGAAGAAAACGGAGGAACAACACTATACTACCGAGACTATTCAACGAAAGCTATTTTTACGAACTTAGAACAGAAAAACCAATCTGATAGAAAAGAAAGTTCAAGAGTTTTCAAAGAGCTAAAAGACCTATTCCAATCAATAAGTAAAGGTGGGGAGGCTAGGATACCTGCATATAACGGTGGGCTGTTTAATGCTGAGCTAAATGCTGAACTTGAATCTCTCCTGCTCTATGATGAATATTTATACGAAATTCTTCATTCACTTATTTATTTAGACGTTGAAGAACCGGTACCATATGAAGACTTAGAAGTACGAGATCTCGGTGATATTTATGAAGGCTTGCTTGAGCAACGCCTGATTATCAAATTTGATCCAAACGATGATAGAAACACACTGAGCCTCTACAATCAGAAAGGGGAGCGTAAAGCTTCAGGTTCATACTTTACTCCAGACAGGCTTGTCGATCATTTGGTACGTAAGACATTATTACCAAAACTTGATCTATGCAAAAACGACCCGGTTAAAATTCTTGATATAAAAATCCTTGATCCTGCAATGGGGAGTGGTCATTTTCTGGTCAAGGCGGTTGATGTAATGGCGGCATATTTAACGGTAAACTGCGACCCCATAGACGAAGGTGCCCCTGATGAAAATGGTCC
>JAUVAY010000157.1 GCA_030591505.1 Flavobacteriales bacterium
AATGGTGACCTGTTCGTACGGCTATTCCCATTTTATCAAGCAAAGTGCCTAAATCAAAAGGATGGATCCCATCTACTAAAAATGAAATTACTGAAGCTTTATTTTTCGCACTTCCATAAAATTTAATCCCCTCGATCTCTTTCAATTCATTCGTAGCATAGTCCAATAAATCCTGTTCGTAGTCTCGAAGCGATTTTCTATCTAAATTATTTAGATAGTCAATAGCTGCTCCCAAGCCAATTGCCCCCTCAATATTAGGTGTTCCTGCTTCAAATTTATAGGGAAGGTCTGCATAAGTACTTCCTTCAAAACTAACTTTTTTGATCATCTCTCCTCCACCTTGATATGGAGGCATACTTTCTAAAACATCCTTCTTACCATATAATACACCAATTCCGGTTGGAGCAAACATTTTATGTCCTGAGAAAGCATAAAAATCACAATCAAGGGTCTCAACATCCACATTAAAATGAGGAACAGCCTGTGCTCCATCTATCAATACCAAGGCTCCTTTTGAATGTGCATAATCGATCATTTCCTCAATTGGATTGATCGTACCCAAGGTATTAGAAATATGTGCAACAGCCAGCATTTTGGTCTTTGCACCACATAATTCCATAAAACCCTTCATATCCAAAGACCCATCATCTAAGACAGGAATAATTTTCAGTTCGGCTCCACGTTCTTCACATATCAATTGCCAGGGAACAATATTAGAATGGTGTTCCATTCCACTTATTAATACCTCGTCTCCTGCTTGCAGATTCTTTCGGCCCCAGGATTGCGCAACTAAATTAATAGAGTCGGTTGTTCCTTTCGTAAAAAGTATGCTCTCTAAATTTTCAGAATTGATAAAAGATTGAACTTTAGAACGAGCATTTTCAAATGCATCAGTTGCCAATTGACTTAGTCGATGAGCTCCTCTATGAACATTTGCATTTTGATTTTTATAATAATAAGCGATCGCATCGATTACTTGTTGAGGTTTTTGAGAAGTTGCCCCGTTATCGAAATAAACCAACGGCTTTCCATATACCTCACTTGATAGGATTGGAAAATCATTTCTGATCTTCTCTATGCTGCTTTCTTCTATTTTAAGCTGGTCTATCATTGATCTAATTTCATCATTCGTTCATTCATATATGAATTTACGACATCACGAATCTCTATATTTTCGATTTTTCCACTCACCTCATTCATAAAAGCATGAATTAACATTTTCCTTGCTGAATCCAGACTAATTCCCCGCGCTTGTAGATAAAACTGTGCTTCGGTATCAAAATCTCCGGTAGCAGAACCATGTGAACATTTAACATCATCCGCATAGATCTCTAATTCAGGCTTTGAATGCATACGTGCTGAATCATCCATTAAAATATTAGAATTATTCAAATATGCATTGGTCTGTTGGGCTTTCTGATCGACAAAGATCCTACCGTAAAATACAGCATTGGATTTCTCGAAAAGAATCCCTTTGTATACCTCTTCTGAATATCCTCTTACATTTCTATGATCTAAAAGTGTACGGTTATCGAACTGTTCATTAGCACCCGGCATAAAACTTCCATTCAAGCGCGTTTCTGTATCTGTCCCTACCGTTCTAACACTGTGGTTATTTCTAATAAATTTCTTTTGAAGAGAAAATACATTTGAGTTTAACTTTGAGAAATCCTCTTGAATAAAATAATTACTATGAATGGCTGCATTATCTCCCCCTTTTTGAATCAGGGTATAATTCAATAATGCATTTTCATTGACAAAAAACTCAGATAGATGATTTGAAATGCTGTCACTGGCATTCAACTCCAACTGACTTTCTAAAATGTCCAACTTAGAATTTTTCTCTAGGATAACAAGGTTTCTCGATTGTGCAATCGTTCCAGTTCCAGTCTGAATATGTAATAAATGAACCGTGGTTTCGGCAATTACATTTTCATCAACCTTAATAAAAACACCATTTGTATGATAGACCGTATTTAGGTCTGCAAAAAAAGAAGCGTCCTTTGCTTTATTATAATACTTATCAATATCATCTTTAAACAGGTCGACCGCTTCGGTCATGTTTTGTATTATGACTCCATTCTGTGAATCTCTAAGTATGGATAGATCATCACGGTAATAACCATTTACAAATACTAAAGTATTGGCGTTAACGCTTGTTGAAGCGTAGGCAGAAATATCAAAATCTTCATTAGATCTAGAACAACAATACTTTTTCTTTAGCCAAGGAGCTATTTTCGAGTATTTCCAACTTTCTTGCTTCTTGTTTGGTAGTTTTGAATTCAAAAGGCGGTCTTTTGCTTCTGAAATAACCTCACTTACATAAGAATTATTGGAAGTGTTCTCAGAAACATCAAGGTTTTCTAGAAACACGGACACACTGTTTTTTTCGCTTACTGCTGCCTCCATTCTATCGTCAATTATTCAGTAATTACTTCTTTTTTTAACCAATCGTAGCCTTTATCTTCCAACTCAAGAGCCAATTCTTTTGGACCTGACTTAATAATTCTCCCATTCCATAAAACATGAACAATGTCCGGAACGATATAATCTAACAATCGTTGGTAGTGTGTTATTACGATACTCGCATTCTCACTTGATTTTAAGGTGTTAACACCATGTGCGACAATACGTAATGCATCGATATCCAAGCCAGAATCGGTTTCATCAAGAATGGCTAATTTAGGTTCTAACATCGCCATTTGGAAGATCTCATTTCGTTTCTTCTCTCCACCTGAAAAACCTTCATTTACAGATCTATTCTTAAGTTTATTATCCAGCTCAACCAATTTAGATTTCTCGCTTACCATCCCTAAGAATTCCTTTGCTGATATAGGTCCTTCCCCTTTATAAGCACGAATCTCATTTATCGATGTTTTCAAGAAATTGATATTACTTACACCTGGAATTTCAACGGGGTACTGAAAAGCAAGAAAAACACCTTCTCTAGCACGATCTTCTGGACTTAGATCTAATAGATCCATTCCATTGTATTCAACCTCACCTTCCGTTACGATATAATCTTCTCTACCAGCCAATACCGATGCCAATGTGCTTTTCCCAGAACCATTTGGTCCCATAATAGCATGAATCTCTCCTGGTTTTACTTCTAGGTTCACCCCATTTAAGATCTTAGTCCCGTCACTTAATTCGGCGTGTAAATTCTTTATCTTAATTATACTATCCATTTTTCAATTTTATTATCCTACGCTACCTTCTAATGATATTTCGAGTAATTTCTGTGCTTCAATTGCAAATTCCATAGGCAATTTATTCAGCACCTCTTTGGCATATCCATTTACGATGAGGGAAATTGCCTTCTCCGTATCTATTCCTCTTTGATTGCAATAAAAAAGTTGATCCTCACCAATTTTAGAGGTTGTTGCTTCGTGTTCAGCTCTTGAACTTTTATTTTGAACTTCTATATAAGGAAATGTATGTGCTCCACATTGGTCACCGATCAACAAAGAATCACATTGCGAAAAATTCCTGGAATTTGAAGCTCCCGGATTCATCTGTACTAGTCCTCGGTAAGAGTTACTACTATTTCCGGCTGAGATTCCTTTTGAAATGATCACACTTTTTGTGTTTTTCCCAAGGTGGATCATCTTCGTCCCTGTGTCTGCCTGTTGATAGTTGTTAGTAACCGCAACTGAATAAAATTCTCCTTCAGAGTTATCTCCTTTCAAAATGCAAGAAGGATATTTCCATGTAACTGCAGATCCAGTTTCAACCTGTGTCCATGATATTTTTGATCCTTTTTCACACAAGCCTCTTTTTGTAACAAAATTGAAGATCCCACCTATTCCATTTTCATCTCCCGGGTACCAATTCTGTACTGTAGAGTATTTGATCGATGCCCCATCGAGAGCTATTAATTCAACCACAGCGGCATGCAATTGGTTTTCATCACGCTGAGGCGCTGTACATCCTTCCAAATAAGATACATACGAATCTTCGTCAGCAATAACTAATGTTCGCTCGAACTGTCCTGTATTGGCTTCATTTATTCTAAAATAAGTCGACAGTTCCATCGGGCATTTTACCCCTTTTGGAATATAACAAAAGGAGCCGTCAGAAAATACCGCTGAATTTAATGCAGCATAAAAATTATCTGTCGGTGGAACTACTTTTCCTAGGTACTTTTTTATCAGATCAGGATGATTTTGTACTGCTTCCGAAAAAGAGCAGAAAATAATCCCCAGTTCTAATAATTTTGCCGAAAAAGTAGTTTTCACGGATACTGAATCCATAACAAAATCAACAGCAACACCCGAAAGCGCTTTCTGCTCTTCCAATGGAATACCTAACCTTTCAAAGGTTTTAAGTATTTCTGGGTCCACTTCATCCAGACTATCTAATTTTTTCTTTGTCTTAGGAGCTGCATAATAATGCAGGTCCTGAAAGTTGGGTTTTTTATACTTTAGATGTGCCCAATCTGGCTCCTCCATCTTCTCCCACTTCCTAAAAGCACTTAAACGCCATTCCAGTAACCATTCAGGTTCATTCTTCTTTTCAGAAATGATTCGAACGATCTCTTCATTTAATCCTTTCTTAATAACATCCGATTCTACGTCTGTAACAAATCCGTATTCGTACTTTTTGTTTTCTAGCTCTTTAGCCAGTTCCTTCTCTGTATACGCCATGAATGATTGAGTCTAAAGTGAAAAACTTTCTCCACAGCCGCAGGTTCTGCTAGCATTCGGATTTTTAAATACAAAGCCTTTTCCGTTTAATCCTCCCGAAAAATCAAGCTCTGTTCCAACTAAATACAAGAAACTTTTTTTGTCAACAACTACTTTTACATTGTTATCAAAAAATTCCTGATCGCCATCCATCTTTTGGTTGTCGAACTCAAGATTATACATCAATCCTGAACATCCACCACCAGAGACTCCAACACGAATGAACAAATTTTCCTTGTCCTCTGCATCCATCAATCGGACCGCCTCATTTTTTGCTTTATCTGATACTTTAATCATGTTATTTAGATTTATTCTAAATAGTTTATATCGACAAAAATACCGTTTTTGAGGTAGTGTAACAAACGCTTTTTAAATTATATCCTATTAAGGAAATATCCGTTGTTATTCCTCACTATTACACCTTTAATAAGCTTTTTATTCTTCGTTTTTTCATCTCTATTTTTTTATTACTTTTATAAAGCCTTCTGACAAGAACTATTCTAAACCTATTAAAATGAGATACACATTAGCTGCCATCTTTTTAATTATTTCCCTTTCTATGTTCTCCCAAATCATTGAAAACCCAGGATTCGAAAACTGGGAAACAACGACAGGACCAAATGAAGAACCTACAGATTGGAGTTCGATTCAAACGGGTACTCCCGATAATTTAGCCGGAGTAGCTCCACAAGTTATGTTTAAAAGCAGCGATTCACATTCTGGTGATTTCTCATTACGTCTAAAAAATACCAGCGTTTTTGGAATTATTGCTAATGGACTTGCAACAAATGGAAGAGCGTTGCTAAATTTTGACCCTCAATTAGCTAATGTTCATACGGACCAAAGCGATTCAAAATGGTATACCGTATGTGAAACACGCCCTGATAGTATCGTTGGTTACTTTAAATACAGTCCGGTTGATGCAGATGTTACTGTTATTCAGGCTTTATTGCATACAGGTGATGGATCCATGCCCGATTCCGACAGTTTGAGCTGGGTAGCTTTGGCAAAATTTACAAGTCCAAATACAGAAATAACTGAATGGACCCGCTTTTCAGCGCCCTTTGAATACTTTGATGAAGGGAATCCAGATTATATTCTTTTTAACATCAGCTCAGGCGATGGATTTGATGCGGTAGCCGCAAGCGAAGGATGGTATGATGATTTTGAGCTTGTGTATAATCCAGTAGGCATTGACGAGGTATTTGCAAATAAGCTATTAACGGTTTATAGTATTAATAAAAACATCGTAATAGACCTGTCGAAATTTGGAGCAGGAGAGCATTTCGATCTTGAAATATATTCACTTAATGGTCAGCGCATCGTTTCAGATAGCATGATCAGTGGGAATGTTAATGAATGGAAT
>JAUVAY010000170.1 GCA_030591505.1 Flavobacteriales bacterium
ATGGGTGCTTCTTTTGCGTCTAAAGAAATTACTGAAGACTCTGCCAATGACCTTCCTTCGGTTCAGGTTGGTGACCCATTCCAAGAGAAGCTTCTGATGGAAGCTACATTGGAATTAGCAGAAACAGATGCCATTGTTGGAATGCAAGACATGGGTGCAGCTGGAATTACCTGTTCTACAACAGAGATGAGTGCAACTAAAGGGTATGGAATGCGAATTGACCTTGACAAGGTTCCAAAAAGACAAGAAGGAATGCTTCCTTTCGAAATTCTTTTATCGGAATCGCAAGAACGAATGTTGGTTGTAGTCCATAAAGGAAAAGAAAAAATTGTTGAAGATATTTTTGAAAAATGGGATCTTCAATGTGCCCAAATAGGTGAAGTAACTGAAGGAGGGCAAATTGAATATTTCCAGGACGGAATAAAAGTAGCCGATGTTCCTGCAAAAGAATTAGTATTAGGTGGAGGTGCCCCACAATATACTCGTGAAGCAAAAGAACCAGCTTATTATAAAAAGAATTTAGCCTTTAATATCGATGATATTGAGGAGCCAAAAAATATAAAAGAGATCGCTTATCAATTGATGGCACTTCCGAATATCGCTTCTAAAAAATGGGTGACCGAGCAATACGACTCCATGGTTGGAACAGCTAACCTATCAACTAACGCACCATCAGACGCTGGTCTGGTAAATGTAAAGGGCACCAATAAAGCATTGGCATTTAGTGTAGATTGTAATGCTCGTTATGTTTATGGAGACCCTGTTATTGGAACACAGATAGCTGTTGCTGAAGCAGCCAGAAACATTGTTTGTTCAGGTGGTGAACCTTCGGCTATTACCAACTGTTTAAATTTTGGAAACCCATACAACCCAGAAGTTTACTGGCAATTTGAAGGAGCTATCAAAGGAATGAGTGAAGCTTGTTTAAAATTTAAAACGCCGGTTACAGGTGGTAATGTGAGTTTCTACAATCAAACAGAACAAGACGGCGAAGCAATTCCGGTAATGCCTACTCCAACAATTGGAATGATGGGAATTGTTGAAGACAAATCAAAAACGATGTCTCTTAATTTTAAGGAGAAAGGTGACATGATCTTTTTATTAGGAGATTCAAAAAATGACATCGCTTCATCAGAGTATTTAGCAAACATCGTCGGAATTAAAAATTCTCCGGCTCCTTATTTTGACTTGGATAAAGAACACACCTTACATCAGGCAGTATCGGGATGTATTAAGCATAATTTGATTAATTCGGCACATGATGTTTCGGATGGTGGTTTATTCATCACCTTAGTAGAAAAAGGATTTAGCAAGGGATTAGGGTTTGATATAATGACCGATAGTGAAATCCGCCCGGATGCCTATTTATATGGTGAAGGTCAAGGCCGTATCGTCGTTTCCGTAGATCCAGACATGGTAGATGATTTTATTGATTTTATTGATCAGGGGCCTGTTGAAGTAACAGCACTAGGACATGTAACGCAAGGTAAAATGCTAATTGATGAAGAACATTTTGGTTTTATTAATGACGCGAAAGAAGTTTATGATAATGCTTTAGAAAAGCGATTGTCCTAAAATAGCATTTATACTATTTCATAAGCCATCCTGTATTTCTCCCTTATTAATTTATGGATTAGAGATTAAGGATGGCTTTTTTGTGGAATAACTTATAGCTTTAGCTAATGAATGACTATTCTTATTGCATCCTGCCTTTTATTCTGTATTATTAAGTGTAATAGGTTTTTTATTCTGCCTATTGTGATAATTTAAGAATATTATCGTTTTTATACATATATTTACAGAATGATAGACGCTACAGATAAAAAGATCCTTAATGAACTTCAGCTCAATGCTCGAATTACAACTAAGGATTTAGCCAGTAAGCTTGGTTTATCAACAACTCCCGTATTTGAAAGAATTAAAAAGCTTGAGAAAAATGGCTTAATAAAAGATTATGTGGCACTGGTAGATGCAGGCAAATTAAATTACAATCTCACAGCCTTCACTCAGGTTCGCTTAGACATTCATTCGAAAGAAATGATACTAGCATTTACCGAAAAGATCACATCCTTTGAAGAGGTGACAGAATGCTATCACACAACGGGAGAAAATGATTTTTTACTAAAAATAGTGGTTGCAGATATGAACGAATACTATCGCTTTATTATGGAGCAACTCACACAAACAAAAGATGTGGCTCATGTCAATACTTCATTTGTATTAAATGAACTAAAACATACCACAGCATTAACATTAAAATAATTATTAAAATATATACAGATGAAAGGAAGATTTGAATGGTGGAACGAATGGTTTGATAAAAAACAAAAATACGCTCGCACCGAAGAAAAGCAATTAGATGAAGATCGTTTTAATTCTATATGTGTTGGAACAGGATTACCGAATATTCACCAGAAGTCTACCTTCGCTTTCCGTGATGTCCAAGATGGAGCAGATCGCTTTTTAGGCATGTCTCCAAGTGGAGAAAAACCATTTGCACGCGTGTATACTCGATTAGGAAACCCTAGTACTGAGTATTTGGAAAAAAAGATCTTTCAACTTGAGTGTTCTCACATTATTGATAAAGCACTTGCGGCAGACGAACAAGATCCAACGATAGGAGCATTTGTATTCTCTAGTGGAATGGCGGCTATATCTACAACCTTAATGGGTTTTATCCGTCCTGGTGATGGTCTTATCGTAGGAAATGTATATGGTTGTACCGATTCATTTGTTCGTTATCTGGACGATCGCTTTGGAGTTAACGTATACTTTACAGACACTACCAAAACAGAAAATGTTGCGGAATTGATAAAGGAACACCCGGAAGTTGTAGCGGTCCTTTTAGAAACTCCAGCTAATCCTACTTTAGAGATTTCTGATATCGAAGCTATTTCAAAGATCACAGAAGCCAATGAAACATTGTTGATCGTTGATAATACTTTTTGCTCTCCATTTTTACAACAACCTTTTCGATTAGGAGCTGACATTGTTATTCATTCTATGACCAAGTATATCAATGGTCATTCTGCTTCTATTGCTGGTGTTTCATTAGGCCCTTATCCCTATTTTAGTGGCGAGATGTTTGCCGCATATAAAGACTTTGGTCCAACTCCTTCCCCATTCGATTCATGGTTGAATTCCTTCTCACTACAAGACTTAGGATTGCGTGTAAAAGCACAAGTGAAGACAGCAAAAAAACTAGTTAAGTTCTTGGATGAACATCCTTTGGTAAAATCTATTCATTATCCAGGTTTAAAGTCGCATCCTCAATATGAAGTAGGTCAAAAGCAAATGCGTGGACCGGGTGCTATGATCGCTTTTGAAGTTGAAGGCGGATTCGAAGCAGGTGTGAAATTGATGAATTATTTTGCTCGCCCTGACACCCCAATGGAACTGGCTGTAAGTTTAGGTTCAGTAATTTCCTATATCGAACATCCTGCAAGTATGACCCATGGTGGGATTCCTGAAGAAGATAGATTGAAGCGTGGGATCACAAATACATTGGTGAGATTAAGTGTAGGCGCTGAGGGATTCAAAACATTAAGAAATGCATTGGATGCCGGCTTGCGTCAGGCCAACTCTTCAAAAGAGTTAAATAAATCTAAAGATGAAGAATTAATGGTGGGCTAAACAACCCGCAATACCTTTTTAGTTGATGCCTTCGTCCGATATAAATTGTAGGATGAAGGCATCTTTATTTGCTCTTTAAAAACCAGCAGAAACACCTATACGCCAAACAATTTGATCACCATATGGAGAGTACTTATCCTGTAAAAGGTCATAGTATGCCATCACATACATTGCTGCATTTCCACCTACTTTTTTACTAATTCCCCCTCCAACAAAAAGAATATTAATTCCTTCCTTCGCAAAGGTTGAATTATTATTAGAGTCATATCCATCAAAACGATCGGTTGTTATGTATTGGTATTCCGCACCAAGGGCAATTAAATTAAAGAGTACATAATTGGCATTAACACGCCCTCCCCAATTGCTAAATGAATATTTTGTTGTTCCTACAGTAAAATTTGGAACTTCATAAGAATAATAATTATAGATCACTCCTACTCCCATCGAAAAATCTTTTGTAATCCGATAACCAACAATAGGTGATATATCAATACTAACTGTATTTGAACCAAACCCAAATCCAAAATATCCTCCTACATAGACTTTTTTCTTCCAATCGCTTTTTGTTTTTGGTGGTGTAGAATAACGTGTTGCTGCATCTCCTTGTTTTGATTTAGAAGTTGGTGGCAAAACACTTTCTTCTTGTGCTGTTGTATCGGTAACCTGAGCACTCATTTGTCCAATTGACAAAATAAAAACGAGTGAGAGTACAATGCTTAATGTCCTTTTCATATTTTCGAAGTTTGAATGGCTAATTTAATTTAATTCATTCATATCTAAAATAGATTTTATAAAGTTTTAAAACGATACTATGAAGTTCATTATTACTGGGACAAGTCGAGGAATTGGAAAAGCTCTTTTATTGCATGCATTGAGCGAAGGCCATGAAGTAATTAGTATATCGAGGAGTAAAACATCTTTAACTACAAAGCATACAACTAACTGGATTGAAATACTTGGCGACCTTACAGATGAGGATCTCTATATAAAGGTAAAAGATCAATTAAAAAACTGGGGAACCCTTGACTGTATTATTAATAATGCCGGCTACCTAATAAGCAAGCCTTTTGAAGAATTAAACTATGAAGATGTGAAACGAAGCTTTGATGTCAATTTTTATGGCCCATTACGTTTAACCCAAATTTGCATCCCTTATTTAAAAGAAACAACCAATGCGAGTCATATTAATATAGGAAGCATTGGTGGTGTACAAGGAAGTTTAAAATTTCCGGGACTATCCGTTTATAGTTCGAGCAAAAGTGCGTTAGCTACGTTAACAGAATGTTTAGCTGAAGAATACAAGGATAGTTCTATTCATTTTAATTGCTTAGCATTAGGTGCTGTCCAGACCGAAATGTTAGAGCAAGCCTTTCCAGGATATAATGCTCCTTATACTCCAAAACAAATGGCTTCTTACATTTTAAGCTTTATTGAAAGCAGTTCATCAATGATAAATGGAAAAATAATTTCGGTTTCGGCAAGTACACCTTGAGCATAACTATCTCAATTGTAGAAAGATAAAAAGGCCCTGTTTTCTTATGTCATATTAGTCACTAAAAACATTTTACATTTCCTTGTGAAATTATAATAAAGAGTTTACTTTTGCGCTCCCATTTTAACGAGAATGGATTGTTTAAATTTTTTGTAGTGCAGATTTGATTTTGAGAGTTGGGAAAGAAATTTTGATAAAATAATTTGATTTTTTTGGTGGTTAAAAAAAGGTTTATA
>JAUVAY010000168.1 GCA_030591505.1 Flavobacteriales bacterium
GCGTGACATTCCGTGACATCATGCAGGACAAGTTGTGACATAGCTAATTAACGATAATTGATAATTAATGAATAAAACAAAGCGATGTAGATGATTTTAGTGCTCGTGATACTATGTTGACACGCTTAGTATTTGTGATTAATAGTACAATTATAACGAATCAAACGTGACTTGTTATTATAAAGTTTTCAAATATTCTTCAATCTCAATATTTGTATCAATAGATAATTTTTGACGAAGACGCTGTTTTCTTTTTCTGACAGATTCAGGGGAAATATTTGAAACGAAAGCGATTTCTTTTGGGTTAAGACCAATTAAAAGGTAGGCACATAAACGATGGTCGGTTGGAGACAGATCAGAATGTTTCTGCTTTAATTGTGAAATGAAGCTTTCATGTACTTTTTCGAAATGGAGTTTGAAATCTTCCCAAGCTTTATCCTGATTTATATTATTCTTAATACTTGAGCGCATTTCATCTATTATCTTATAATTACTGTTTTCTTCACTGATATCTATTTGATTGATCAGTTTAAAAAGAGAATTAAGAATTTCATTCTTATTCATTAAATGAATAGCCTTTGATACAACTTCCTTGTTTTTATGTTCTAATTCCAGCTCTATCTTTTCTTGTCTTATCTGACTTATTTGCTTTTGATTTTCCATCTCCTCTTCCAATTTACCCTTCTGCACCTTATTTTTTTCCATTTCTACTTTAGCCAGTTCTTTTTCTTTGTTCAGAATAATATTACGCTGCCGAAGATTTCTAGTTCTTGATTTCCATACAGAGACCAAAAAGAAAATGAATAGTACGGAAACAACGACAATTGCATAGATGACTTTTTTCTGTAAAGCTTCTCTCTCCTCCAGAAACTCGATCTCCTTCTCAATTTTCCCGAATTCATATTTCAATTGAACATCAGAGATCCATTTATCTTTCTTTTGAAACAGAACGGAATCTTTCCATGCTAAGCACTCATCAAAATAGCTTTGTGCTAAAGGGGAAGGTTCATTTAGATGCTCATTCCTTGATAGCCAATAATAACAATCAGAAATACCTTCAGAATTTTTGGCCTTTTTTAAATAGAACAACGCTTCAGCTAAATGAGTGTTAGCAGAATCGTAATCTATCAATAAGACAAATGTTTTTCCAAGGTTAAGTTCGAAAAGGCCTAAATAGGACTTATCAGTGCTTGATTTTTCAATTTCAAGGGCCTGCTTGAAATGAGAATTAGCTTCAATTAATTTTCCTTCCGTATAGAGAATCTCTCCAAGATTGTTTTGTAAAGAAGACTGATAGTATTGAGTGTTATTGAGCTTGTTTACAGCAATGGCAAGGTTGTTATAATAAATAGCAGAGTCAAGTTGATCTATCTCAGATTTAATCGTGGCAAGATTTATCAAGTTTATCAATTCTTTTTGCGGAAGAGCTAGTTTTTGACTTATTCCTAATGCTTGTTTGAAAAACTCATCGGCTTCTTTAAATTGTTGATTTTCAGAATATAAAATTCCAATATTATTATATATAGCATTTAAAATATCTTCATTTTTATATTTATTTGAAAGGTCAAGCGACTCAAGGTAATAAGCTAATGCTTGTTCTTTTTCACCGAAGGAATAGTAAAGCAACCCTAAGTTTAGATTAGCCAAAATTTCAAACTTCACATTATTTGTTTCCTTGGCCGTTTCTAATAGAAAGCTCAACTTATTAAATGACTCTTCAAATTTGTACTCACTCCTAAACGAAATACTTTCAATAAGGATTTCCAACAGTTCGTCTTCTGAAATAAGCTCCTCACTATTTTCAGATGTAGAACATGCTGCTGTTATAAATAATAACAGAATGAAATAGACAATATGTTTTATGCTTTGCATTATTAACTCAAATTTAATTCAAAATTCGAGTATTATGAAACATTAATGGAGCTACAATTGAAATGAAGGTAGGAAGTCGGATTCCTTCTCCGTGGTTAAGAAAATAAAAGAGGCTGTTATAAACTATAGCAGCCTCTTTTTATAAATTAATTTCGATTTATTTTGATTCGATATCCAGGTTTTTACTTAAGTCTACGGGTTGAAGAAAATCTTCTTCGTTAACCTGATCCTCTTTTCCTAAATAGGTCCAGTTAATAACATCAGAATACTTATCTATTACTCTATTTATATCCTCTAATGTTACATTATTAACATTGCTAGTAAATTCTTCGGCCATTTCCCAGCCCCCTTTTAATTCACTAGTACCTAGAGAATTCGATTGAGATAGTAATGTTTCTTGTCCCATATAGTAAGAGGTTAAAAAACTCTGTTGTTTATTGATCAACTCTTTTTCAGTGAAGCCTTCATCTTTTAATTTTTTGATCTCATCCACCATAACCTTCATCGCAGCTTTTGGATCTGTTGTAGATACATAGATTGCGTTATATGGATTGGTTACTATATTATTTGAATAAAATGCTGCCGGAGCATAACTAAGACTACGTTTCGTTCTTATTTCGATGAATAAGCGTTCGCGTAGAATTGACATCGCTAACTGCATCGCAACTCCATCTTCCGAATCCATCGTTGGAGCACTCATTACACCCATAATATAGTTAGTAGCAATATCTCTATCCTCAACATTGCTTTTTGCGTCGGTGACCATAATTCGATCCTCTTTTACAGGCAATGTTCCTTCAGGTAATTTAACAAGTGAGTTTTCCAATTTAGATACGATATCCTTTTTATCTAAGTCACCTATAATTACAATAAAGCTGCGTTTTTTACCAAGAATAGTATTGTAATAGTTTATCAATTCATCTCTTTCAATAGCACTTATACTCGCTTCAGTTCCTGCTGGAATCTTAGCATAGTTCTTACCGCCATATACGTTACTCATAACTGCTTTTCGTAAACTTTGGTCCGGATCAGCTTCTGTTTGTTTCGCTCCGGCGATCAATTGTTCTTTTAATATTGCAAACTCATCTGCATCAAATACAGGGTTTAATATTGCATCTGAAAAAAGGTTCCAAGACTTATCCCAGCTCTCCTTTACACAAAGCATATTAAACTGTCCATAATCGAAGTTAGTTCCTGCTGCAATGGTTGTTCCCATCTTTTCTAATTCACTTGCAAAAACAACTTTATCCATGCTACTGGTACCACCTGTAACCGCTAGATTAAAAGCGAAATTTTCAATTCCTTCTTGCTCTTTACTGTAATTGGCTGTTCCTCCATCGATAAAAAATCGAACACTAACTATTTCTTTAGGAACGTGTTTGTAGATCACTTTTAGCCCGTCTACTTCAAATTCAACGGTATTTTGCGCATTGGTCTTGTTCGAAAACAAAAATAATAGTAGCGCAATACTTATATAGATATAATTTTTCTTTACCATAATTCTTATTATTTACCTAAGTAGGATTGTAATGATTCGATTTCCATTTGTTCTTTCATATCAGGACTTAAAAGTATTCCTACTACATGCGGTTTTCCTTGAATGTAGGTTTTAACATAATTCTTAATATCCTCTCTCGTCACTTTATTTAGATTATTTACATAAGCAAAATAATAGTCTAAGCTTGCTGAAGCCCACCAATATGTTACAGTATGTAAAAATTGAGAGGTTTGTTCTTTACCATAAGCATCCTGAATAGATATCATTTTTTTAGCCGTTGCTAATTGCTCATCAGTAAAATAGTCATCATCGTCCCATTTTTCAATTTCCTCTTCTAATTTTGCAAATGCTTCTTTCACTTTTGCAGGGTTTGGAACTAAAAACACTGTGATTGGACCAACATATTTGTTTGTTTGATAACCAACACCAACCTGATAAGCTAAGCCACTATCGATTAATTCTTGTTGAAGTTTAGCAGAACGTTGTGATACGATAAAAGAAAAGATATCTGCAGCATAAGTAGCAGGAACATCATTTCGTGTATCAGGTCCGTGCCATGTTAGTAAAGCTATTGGTGTTTGCGTATTCTCATTTTCGGTAATGAAGTAGGTAGATTCTTTTAATGGTTCAAATTCAGGAATTGGGTATTTTTCAAAAGGATCAAAATCTGAAGCTTCCCAGTCACCAAAAACTTTCTTGACAAGCTTAAGAACTTCTTTATGGTCAACATCACCGGCAATAGTGATGATTGAATTATTAGGGTGGTAGTATTTTCCTTGAACTGTTCGCATTTTCTCTGTCGTTGCAGTCATGATAATATCATGGTCACCAATGGTGTTTTTTCTGCTATAATTTTCACCCCACATATGGTGATTAGAGTCTTCCATTAGGAAATAAACAGGATTTGATTCGGCTCGTTGAAACTCACCATCCACAACTGGGTTTTCTCGCTTCATTTCGTCCTCTAAAAAAGCAGGATATCGAATGGCTGAATTCATAAACGCTAAGCCTTCATTTAATTTCAAATTACTTAGGGTACAGAAATAATTCACACGTTCACCAGAGGTAGTACCATTAAATACGATTCCCAGTTCTTTTACGCGTTCTAAAAATTCTTCCTGCGAACCGTAATCTTTATTGGCTTTAAAAAACATATGCTCATAAAGATGGGATAGTCCATCGTATTCAGGAGATTCTGTATAGGCACCATTCCTTACGGTGATCTCGATTGTAGCTAATGGAACGGTATTGTCTTCAATAGTCAATACTTCGAGTCCATTGTCAAGCTTTTCCAGAAAAAAATTATCCGGAAGGTTTTGTTGGGCAAACATACTTGTCGGCAACAAAACCATCATAAAATAAAGTAATCTTAGTTTAATCATACTCATTGTTTTTTAATAAAATTCATCATTTCTATTTAAAAATAATAACCATTCAAGTTACGGAATAGTCACTTATTATTAGTAAAAGAATGTATAAAAAAAGATAGACTGAAATGACAATACGTAGGCGGTCAATCTCATTGTTAAATGGTAGAGTGTTGTTATCGTATTGTACAAAACTCTCCTTCATCTTGCTTTATGATTACAATCATAAAATGTAGGATGATGTCCAAATACCTTTGTAGCCGCAAAAGATTTTAATGAGATCAGTTAAAAAAGAGGCTTATGAAAAAGGATAAATTGATTTATATAATGGACCCTCATTGTTTACGAAGTTATGCAAATGAGCATGCTGTGAAAGAACTATTTGAATCTGTTAAAGATAAGTATGCATTTGAGGTACTACCTGGAGGCATGTGGAAAAAAGAACAAGCTCTTCGTGGTGGACAAGCAATGAAAAATTTTCTACAACCATTTATCAATGAAGGAAAAGGATTGAAAAGCATTGGAATTTCGTCCTCCTATAATGATCTAATTCAAGATTCAAGTTATTTATTGTCAAGTGAATGGCCATCGCAAGCAATTATAGCAGTAAAAGAGATCCAAAAAGAGAAAACACTCGATTTTGCACACGCGTTGATGCAGCAACAATTTTCTAATGGCAGTAGGTA
>JAUVAY010000123.1 GCA_030591505.1 Flavobacteriales bacterium
CTACGAAATAATTTCATTTTAGTACTTTCTGAGATCTGGCGAAATGCGTGAAGAATCACTGATGCCATTCTACCTTTATGGTATTCATTAGGTCCATAAACATTAAAAAACTTCAATCCTGCCCAGTAATAAGGTTGCGTCTCCTGTTTCAAAGCCCATATATCAAAATCATTCTTTGATCTTCCATAAGGGTTTAAGGGTTTTAATTCAGGAACAATTGCATGATCATCTTTATACCCTAACTCACCTAATCCATAAGTTGCTGCGGAAGAAGCAAACACCAAGGGAATTCCGTATTCAATACACTTATTCCACATCGTTTTGGTGTAATTAAGATTCAGCTCGTCGAAAATCTCTACATCAAATTCAGTAGTATCTGTGCGCGCTCCAAGATGAAAAATAAATTCCACCCATTTTTCATTCTCGTCCAACCAAGAGAAGAATTTCATCCTGTCGATTCTATGTGAGATCTTCTTGCCTTCTAAATTCTTATTTTTATCGGCACGACTAAAATCATCTACCACTACGATATCCTTATACCCCTCTTCATTTAACCTTGCTACCAATGCACTGCTAATAAAACCAACTGCTCCTGTTACTACAATCATTATCTCCTAATTTTGCAGTAAAGATAATAGATAAGTAATTTCTAAAATAGAATTTGAAGTATATTTACCCCCATGATATATGTAACGCGTAGGGAACGGTTTAACGCTGCTCACAAAATGTGGAAAGCAGATTGGACGGAAGAGAAAAATAAAGAAATTTATGGGAAATGAGCTCATGTAAATTGGCATGGTCACAATTATGAATTGTTTGTGACCGTAAAGGGAGAAATGCAAGAAACGGGCTATGTTGTTGACTTAAAATTATTAAGTGTATTGATCAATTCCAAGATCATCGAAAAAATCGATCATAAGAATATTAACCTCGATGTAGATTTTATGAAAGGCAAGGTTTCTTCAACTGAGAACCTCACTGTTGGCATTTGGAATATTCTTGAACCTTCAATAAAAAATGAATTAAATTGTACATTGCATTGCGTAAAATTATATGAAACAGAGAATAACTTTGTGGAATATTACGGTTAGAAAAATCATAGATGATAAAAGATAATAACAAGGAAGGATACGAGCGGGTTGATCATTATCATGGTGGCAAAACCTCGACTATTGCAACAAGTTACGCTGAGATCATAGATCAATTAGGTGAAGACCCTCAACGTGAAGGGCTACTTAAAACACCGGAAAGAGCTGCTAAAGCAATGCAGTTCCTAATGCAAGGATATAAACAGGATCCTGCAGAAATTTTAAAATCTGCATTATTTAATGAAGAGTATAGCGAATTAGTTCTGGTCAAAGACATTGAAGTTTACTCAATGTGTGAGCACCATATTCTGCCATTTTTCGGAAAAGCGCATATTGCTTATATCCCAAACGGCCAAATTGTCGGCCTATCCAAAATCCCCAGACTTGTTGATGTATTTGCACGAAGATTGCAGGTGCAAGAACGATTAACATTACAAATTAGAGATTGTCTGGAAGAAGTACTACAACCAAGGGGCGTTGCCGTGGTGATTGAAGCTCAACATATGTGTATGCAGATGCGTGGTGTGCAAAAACAAAACTCTATGACAACCACTTCGGCTTTTACCGGGGAGTTTTTAAAGGAAGAACGAACACGACAAGAATTTTTTAATCTTATTTCAAATAGAAAATAAAATGAATTTACAGAATAATATTATCGATAGTGAAGTTGTAAAGCAACATGCAGTATCGAGAACATTTACGGGAAAAGTATTGAGTTATATGTCGGCGGCAATAGCTATAACTGGTGTTGTTTCTTATTTAATGGGTACTGACATGTCTCTATTAGGCTATATTATTGACTTCGAGACAGGAAATATGACAATAATGGGTTGGATTGCTATGCTTGCTCCATTGGGTCTCGTTCTATTAATGGGCTCTGGTGTAAGTCGATTCTCAGCTACAACAATGCTTGGAATATTCATCCTCTTTTCTGTATTGATAGGAGTTAGTTTAAGTACTATTTTTCTTGTCTATAGTATGGGGAGTATCTACCTTACTTTCTTTGTTACATCCATCACTTTTGGAATAATGGCAACATTGGGTTATTACACTCAAACTGATCTTACAAAGTTTGGTGGAATATTAAGAATGGCATTGATCGGTATTATTGTAGCTATGGTTGTGAATTGGTTTATGCAAAGTGCAATGATGGATTACATAATAAGTATGATAGGCGTATTGATTTTTACCGGACTTACAGCTTATGATATGCAAAAGATCCGCAAGATCGGTATGCAGGTTGAAACAGGAACTGAGAGTGAAACCAAACTTGCTTTGATGGGTGCGCTGACTTTATATCTTGATTTTATTAACCTTTTCCTTTTCTTGTTACGATTAATGGGTAATAGAAATTAATATTTGAAGGGACTATAATAAAAGTTGTATCACAACGCTTACGCCGAAGCTTCAGCGTAGAAGCAGAGGTTCACTAAGCAACACAGAGGTTCACAAAGAGCATAAAGAGCTAAAAAAGTATCACAGTGGTTCACGAAGATAACGCGGTGGTTCACAGAGTTTAATAAATAGTCAGCTTCCTACCTTAATCACATGAATAAACAAGAAAAGGCTCATTATTTAATTGTGGAGTTGGAAAAACTATATCCTGAAGTTCCCATTCCGCTTAGTCATTATAATAGCTATACATTACTTGTAGCAGTTCTTCTTTCAGCACAGAGCACGGATAAAAAGGTAAATGAGATCACTCCTTTTCTATTTGAACGAGCTGACAATCCTTATGACATGGCTGAATTGGAAGTGCCGGAGATAAAAGAGATCATCAAGCAAATTGGACTATCAAACAGTAAGGCAAAAGCAATAAAAAGTTTATCTGAAAAATTAATAAAAGAATTTGATGGTGAGGTACCTGAGAGTTTTGAGGCATTAGAATCTTTACGAGGAGTTGGACATAAAACGGCTTCGGTTGTTATGTCCCAAGCTTTTGGACACCCAGCATTTCCTGTAGACACACATATTCATCGATTGATGTATCGATGGGGGTTGACTAATGGTAAGAATGTTGAACAGACGGAAAAAGATGCAAAACGGCTATTTCCGAAAGAACTATGGAATAAGCTTCATTTACAGATCATATTTTATGGTAGAGAATACTCACCAGCAAGAAGCTTAAAAGCAGATAAAGATTTTATAACAGGAATTATTGGACGAAAATCGGAGTTGAAAAAGTGGGGGTTTGATAAGGAGTGAATGTGTGAATGCATAAATGAATTAAGGAGTGAATAAATATTTATTATTCTCCGATCATATTAAAAGCACCTTCTATTAAAATTTCATCATTCAAAGAAAAATCATCGGTATTTCGAATTTCTGTAAATCCATCCCTGCTTTGTCCGACAAGCACTTCTCTTTTCTCAAATAATATTTTATCTCCCTTAAGTTCCATTTTTACCAAAACATAATTACTTGTCTCTACTTTAATTATAGCTGATTGTTCGATGGCCATTAAGGTATCAACCTCGCTAAATATATCTGCCTCTATATACATTCCCGGTGTAAAATATTTAGCATCTAATTCATCACTTAAATGCCCATGGATAGCCGCGCTTCTTTTTTCCTGATCAATAAATTTTCCCACTAAATAAACATAGGCGTCAAACTCCTTATGAGAATCGTTTTGAAGTTTAAAGCGAATTTTTTGATTCACTTTTATCTTTGGAAGGTCTTTCTCGAAAATATTTAATTCGAGGTGCATATGGTCTGGATTAATTATCGTTAGTGCAATATTATCAGGATTAAGGTACATGCCTCGCGTAGCATGAACAGAAGTAATATATCCGCTTAAAGGTGATGTCAGCACGATCTCGGATTTTATGTTTTTAGCCGTTAAGGTATTCGGATTTAAATTCATTAAAGCTAATTTCTTCTTCATTGATTCGAAACGAACCAAGCTCGTTTTATACTCCGCTTCTGCTTTTAAATATACTTTTTGCGATGTAATATTATCTTCAGCTAAATTTTTCTGTCTTTCATAATCCGATTTCAAATAATCCAATTGCCCCTTTACTTCCAGAAACTCTTGTTGTATCTCAATATATTCAGGGTTTTCGAGAGTAAATAACAATTCACCTTTCTCTACCTTTTGCCCTTCCAGCAAACTTAATTCTTTAACATAGCCACCAAAATAAGCACTTACCGAAGCTTTATTCTCAGGCGGAACATCAAAAACACCATAGGTTTTAATCGACTGATGAAAAGCATGAGATGAAACTTTAGCTAATACCATCTTAGAATTTTCAAACTGCTTTGTTGAGATAATAATTGCGGAGGACTTCGTATCACTGCTTTCGCTTTCTTGCACATCAACTTCTGATGAATCACATGAGACAAATAAACTTAGTACTATACTAAAGAAGAAGTATTTGCGTGTGTAATTAAATAGGGTACTTATATATAGCATAATTTAATTCATTAAATAGTTTAATTCAAGCACCGTTTTGTTGTAGTTAAACAAGTTTTCTAAATAAGTCATTTCAATATTTTTAGCGCTTTCAAGAAATAAGATATATTGAACAAAGTCGATTTCACCATTAAGAAAGGCCAAACTGGAAGCATTTAATAGTTCTGAAGACAAATTTTTCCCACTCTCATCATAAAAAATAATCGCTTCATTATACTTCGTCAATTCTGTTGTAAGTTGATTATAATGAGTAAGTAATTGAACCATATAATCATCAGATTCACTTTGAATGATCTCTCCTTCAATTTTTGATGCCCTAATTTTCGCTTTTTGCGCTCCGTAAAATAATGGAATGCCGACACCTGCCTGAACACCTTGGTAGACTTGAGCATCTGGTCCATTATTATTACCTTGAAAATAAGAGAGATAAAGGTCAGGAAGAAGCTTTTGCTTTTCTACTTTTTGGGATTTCTCCACAAAGGTCAATGCACTTCTATAGTATTCCATTCCAGGGTGGTTTGCTGTATCGATCATATTAAGATCAATTTTGTACAGCTTTTTCTCATCAATAGTAAAAGCGCTATCCAGTTGCATCCACATATTTAATTCAAAATAAGCATTGCGGATACTTTCATCGATCTGTTTTACTTGAAGTTCAACTTCTTTGTGTTTAGTAGTAGATGTTAATTTTTCAAGATAATTGGTTTCACCTAATTCAAACCTCCGTGAAGCTGCTTGTGAAAACTGCATATACAAACTATCCAGGTACTGATAGTTAAGCGCCACATTTTGCCAATAAAGCACTTGCATATACGCCTTCGACACTTCTTTTTTCAATAAACGTTCATCTAATAAGTACTTCTGCTTTTGCATTTGTACTTTCGTCTTATTCATCTTTTTTTGCGCGCCATAAACAGTAGGAAATTGAAGAGACTGACTTACTCCCCATACATTTAGGGGCAATCCATTATCAGCAATATTATTCTCATCAAATTGATAATATACTTCCGTTTTATCTAAATCAAATGCTGTCCCGACGAGCTGTTCACTTTGCTCTACTTTTAATGAAGATGATCTGAGTCCGGCATTATTAGCTAAGGCAATTTCAATTGCACTATCTAAACTCATTGAGTTATTCTGTGCCATTCCAATCACTGGGATCAGAAGAATAAGAATAGTCATTAGCGAATTTTTACTCATAGCTAGCTTTTTCTTTTGTCCGCCTTTTTTATCTAAAAGTGCATACAATACAGGAAGAACGATCATAGTAAGCAATGTTGCGGTGATAAGTCCACCAATTACAACCGTTGCCAACGGTCGTTGAACTTCAGCACCTGCTGATGTAGAAATAGCCATTGGCAAAAATCCTAAGGCTGCAGCGCCAGCTGTAAGTAATACTGGTCGTAAACGCTCTCGTGTTCCTCTTATAATTCGTTCATTAATATCCTTTATTCCTTGCGCCTTTAATTCATTAAAATGTTCCACTAACACAATTCCGTTTAACACAGCAATACCAAAAAGTGCAATAAAACCAACTCCTGCAGAAATACTAAAAGGAAGTCCACGCATATAGAGGAAAAGCACCCCTCCTACTGCTGATAATGGAATAGCCGTATAGATCATAAGGGCATCTTTGATAGAGTCAAAGGCAAAAAACAGCATGATAAAAATAAGGATCAATGCAATGGGAACCGCTACCATCAATCGAGATTTGGCACTATTAAGGTTTTCAAATTGCCCGCCGTAAGAAATTGTATAACCGATAGGTAGGCTGATCTCACTTTTCACGATTTCTTGTACATCATTAACTACTGATTCAAGATCACGTCCACGGACATTCACCCCCACTACAACCCTTCTTTTTGTATTATCTCTAGAGATCTTAGCTGGACCTGTAGTATAAGATATTGTAGCCAGTTCATTCAGTGGTAAGGAGAAACCATTGGCCAATGTGATTGAGGCGTTTTTAATATCTTGAAGATCCTGTCTATGTTCTTTATCAAAACGCAGCACAAGATCAAATTGCTTCTCTCCTTCGAATACCGTTCCGGCAGGTAACCCAGCAAAACCCATACTAATTATATTATTAAGATCAGCAACATTAAGTCCGTACTTGGCAATTTTCTGTCTATCATACTTCACCGTCATTTGTGGCAGTCCAGCAACTTTATCAACGATAATATCCGAAGCTCCTTTAATATCTTTGATCGCCTCTTCAATCTCCAAAGCTTTCTGATAAAGAAGATCAAGGTCTTCACCGTAGATCTTTATAGCCAAATCGGCTCTGACTCCTGTAATAAGTTCATTGAAACGCATTTCAATAGGTTGAGTAAACTCATAATCAATTCCGGGAATGATCGATAAAGCCTCTTTAAACTTATCCGCCAATTCATCTTTAGAATCTGCAGTAGTCCATTCACTTTTTGGGTGTAGTGTAATCATAACATCACTCTCTTCCATCGACATTGGATCTGTAGGAACCTCTGCTGCACCAATCCGGCTAATCACATCTTTTACTTCTGGAAACTCTTTTAGTATTTGCTCTATCTGGGTTGTTGTTTCAATAGTTTTTTGCAATGACGTACCTGTTTTAAGCACCGGTTGAATCACAAAATCTCCTTCATCTAAAGTGGGTACAAACTCCCCTCCCATTGTACTGAATAAAGCAATCGCTCCAAACAATAAGAACAAGGCCAATGAAATAACCAATTTCTTACTTCGTAAAGCCCATTCGATTGTAGGAGTATATAATTTTTGTAACCAGTTCATCAATCGAATTGAAATATTTTTCTTTGACTGGCTTGCTGGTTTAATAAACAAAGAAGCGACAACGGGTACATAAGTAAAACCAAGGATCATGGTTCCAATAAGCGCAAAGCTAAATACTAGCGCCATGGGTTTAAACATTTTTCCTTCAATTCCCGTTAGGGAAAGAATAGGAATAAAAACAATAATAATAATAATCTGTCCGAAAACGGCTGACCGCATCATCTTATTTGTTCCTTTATATATAATATCATCGACCAGCCCTTGTCGATCCTCTCCTTTTAATGCCATGATCTGCGACCTTTCCGAAGTGATCTTATAGGCAATAAATTCAACAATTATTACTGCTCCATCGATAATAATTCCGAAATCGATAGCACCTAAGCTCATTAAATTCGCATCAATTCCGAAAATATACATTAATGATAATGCGAACAACAATGAAAGAGGGATCACAGAAGCCACAACAAGACCAGACCGAATGTTACCCAATAATAAAACAACTACGAAAATGACAATTAAAAACCCGAGGATAAGGTTCTCTTTTATCGTTTCCGTTGTTTTGACGATCAGTTCACTTCTATCTAGAAAGCCATTTATAAAAACCCCTTTTGGTAGAGAACTTTGAATTTCATCTACCCGTTCTTTTACCCTATTAATTGTTGCTTTTGAATCAGCATCTTTAAGCATCATCACCTGACCCAATACTTTTTCACCTTCCCCATTCGCGGTAATTGCACCAAAACGAGTGGCATGACCGAAACCCACTTCAGAAACATCCCTAATATAGATAGGTGAACCTTCACGATTACTGATTACAATGTCACGAATATCTTCCAGTGAACTCACCAGCCCTTCTCCCCTGATAAAATAACTTTCATTCGTTTTCTCGATATATCCACCACCTGCTACACTATTGTTTTTCTCAAGGGCAGTATAAACATCAGAAAGCGACAAATGCATTGCACGAAGTCGTTCAGGATTTATAGCCACTTCATATTGTTTGAGATAGCCACCCCAAGTATTGACCTCGACGACTCCTTCAATTCCAGAAAGTTGTCTTTTCACTATCCAATCCTGAATACTTCGTAGATCTACCGTTGTATATTGATCTTTATATGCTGGTTCAACATCTAGAATATACTGATAAATCTCTCCAAGACCAGTAGTTACAGGCCCCATAAAAGGAGAACCAAATCCCTGTGGAATATTTTCTTCAGCGCTTTTTATTTTCTCAGCGATCAATAAACGTGGTAAATATGTCCCCATATCATCATCAAAAACAATGGTTACAACAGACAAACCAAATTTAGATATTGATCGGATCTCATTAACCCCTGGAAGGTTGGCCATTTCAAGCTCTACGGGATAGGTTAGATATTTTTCTACGTCTTCAGTCGCTAAATTTCGAGAAGTAGTAATGACCTGAACTTGATTATTGGTAATATCAGGTACCGCGCCGATGGGAATATTAACTAATGCATATACACCATAAGCTGCCATCGCTGCCGTAAAAAGAAGTATGATAAGCTTGTGCTTAATACTATAGCTAATAATACGTTCTATCATGGATTTATTTTACATCAAAGTTAGGCTTCAAATGTAGGTTAAAAAGGGTGAATGGAAAGAATAGAAAGGAGTGGATGGGAGGAAGTAAAGGAATCCTCCTACGCTAAAG
>JAUVAY010000155.1 GCA_030591505.1 Flavobacteriales bacterium
GTGAAAAGCTTCTCTGAGTAATCTTTTTTACCTTGCATGACTTCAAGATACAATCATGGTGACGAATCCACAAGACTCCGAGTAGAAGGATATTAACTATGTGATGGTAGTTGTGCAACAAGCACTTCAGCGAAGGAGCAGAGGTACCCTGAGAAAAAGAAGTTGCACAAAGGGAAAAATTGAGCTTAGTCAATTTAAGCTAAAGGTACTTCAGTGATACTTTTTTTAAATACTAAATGAGTTTACTTGTTTAATATTATCATTTTCGTGCTTTTACTACTGGTAGAGATAACTGTACAATAATAAATACCATTGGATTCATTACTTAGGTCAAAAGACAGTGTAATATCTCGAACTTCAGATAATTCTTGCTTATCGATCTCCCTACCGGCAATATCATGAATGATTACTTGAACATCAGAAGAATTGCTCAACTCAAGATCAACATAAAACTGATCCTGTGTTGGGTTTGGATAAACTTCAAACGAAGAGTATGATTCAATATCGGTAACATTAACTGCAGTACCATAAGAAAAGGCATACTCAATGTTTTTACCAAATTCAGGTTCGAATATTTTTTGAGTGCTTCCAGATTCAACATCAATAAACCTCATATAACCAGTACCTTGAGCTGAATTAGCCCAGAAAGATAAGCCGTTATCTCCGGTGTCCTCCAGTTCAAAAGAATAACAACCTGCAGGCAAATCAATAGTATCTCGATAGACTGTATTAGCTTCTAAATCATCTTTAGTGTAAACAATATTTCCATCAAGATCCTTAATTGTATATGAGTTTTGATAAGGGAAATTATTTGATCTTAATTTAATATAGAATATTGAATTATAACTATCTGCCATTGTGAATGGTGAATTAAGCGTATTATTATTTACATACTCATCACTTCCACCGTTAGGTGCACTTAAAGTAACAGTAAACACTTCATTTCCATTTCCTATCCAAAATGACTCATCAGGAATTGGTAATACGACTTCTTCTTTTTGCATAGCCTCCAAGTTACCCGTCCAAATAAAATCTTCTGAAACTCCACCATCAATCTGGTAGCTAATAGTCAAAGAAGTCAAAATTGTAGATCCCGTATTCTGAATAACAATTATTGGATCATAGCAAATGGGATTTACCCTGTCGTATTCAATTCTATTTGATGGTCGTTTTACTTCGACTACACCAGCATCCAGTGCAAAATTAGCTTCATCATAGCTTACGAGCTGAACACTTACCAAGTAATTTGAGGTTCCTGAAGCACTGACTAATCCATAATCAATTTCTATAGTCTCACCAGGGGCGTTGTTTAATTCAAGTTCTTCCATATCAGTTGGAGCACCTGGGCACCACCCTGCCCTATCATAGATCCAGGTTCCTCCTTGAGGAAAAATCGGATTATCTGCACATTCCTTCCATACTTGCCATGACAACTCATTTGTACCACCATTTATATTGATGAAATGGGTCCGTGCGATAAACTCACCCTGTTGACCGTGTCCGGTAATTGCTGCCCTCACTTTAAAACTAGATGCCAAAGGATCTAGTAAGAAATTACGTGCTTCGAAAACATCGTTACTTAATATTTGTGTATAGGGTCTCTGAATTCCTGCTCTCCACACTTGCTGAATATTTAAGACGTCTCTGGGAGGTGTTCCAGAAATATATAAAAAGCGGATATCCATATCTTCTTGCCACTTCCCAAACTCTACCGATAATTGCTTGGATCCCATTAAAACAGGAGTAAAATCTGTGACATCAAACTGCCACATTTTTCCTTCCATTCCTAGATCTAGATTTATTCCATAGGGAGTAACAAAAGACATGATCTCGAAACGAGATACGTATTTCTTATAATAATTAAGCTCAAGGATATCAAAACTACCTTCAGTATCAACTGAAACAAAATCAATTATACTGCCGCTTTCATCATAAACAGGCATATCCCCCGATTCAAAATAATAGTAGGTTGTATCCAGGTTTAGATCTGTTCCGACAACACTATAAGCCTGAATGCTATTTGGAGCATTGATCAGAGAATCAAGAATAATTATATCATTGCTTGTTGAGGTATACTCACCTTGAAGGACTTCCATATTTGGACGCTCAACAATTGATGTGAATTCCATAAATAGCTCATCCCCTCTTTTAATTCTCCAAAGAGGATTATTTATTATCGTTCCGGGATGATTTCCGGTTTGATCCATAAGCGTAGTCCCATTCCCTTCATTAAATTTATAATAAGCAACAAGGTGATCGATACTTGGATGATCTGAAGGAATTGAAGAATACATATAATCTGCAATTTCAGCTGCACTAAGTTCTGTATCCCAAACTCTGAATTCATCAAGATTCCCAAAATAACCACGAGCCATATTTGCAGAGGATGCAACATGAAGTGATTGAATATCAATAGGTCTCGTTTTTCCTGTACCTGAATGCCAAAGAGAACCATTAAGGTATATTTTCATCGATCCTGTCGCTGCATTCTTAGTAAAGGCCCAATGGTTCCATTGTCCTTCTAATTCACTTTCGTTCGCTTCCTTATCTATTCTATCATAGCCAGAACCATCGTTCCCACAGTCCCAATAGACTCGACTATTACCCCAAGGAAGGTGCACATTTGCCTGACGTAAATTATTATTATCAACACCTTCAAAAATAGTAGTATGAATTGGAATTAGATCAGCATTTCCAAAAGCCCAAAGAGAAATAGTTATTTCATTCTGAATCGTTGTAAATGAATTCTCTACTGCTATTGATTCAATTCCATTAAATTTTAGTGAATAATCAGAATTTGTAGATGCAATTCCATGATCAACAGTGTTTTCAGATATTACATTGGAAGCAGCTCCAGTTGATTGATCAAATGAAAACTCTACTATTACATTGCTCGTACCATCCCAATCAAAAGCATTACTAAAATTAAATTGATGTGATCCTGTGGAAAGAAATGTTGTGTTTAGATAATAAACCTGATAAAAACCTGTCAGATCAGGGTTCAGTGTATCAAGGCTCGTTGAAGTTGTTTCCTTTAGTTTAATTTGAAGATTATTCAACTCATCGCCCAAAGCGTCTAATGACACCTTCAGACCAGTAAGATCTCCGGCAAGCAGTCCACCATCAGTCAATTCGCTTGATGTAACAAGATATTGAACCTTAGCCTGTCCACTACTATTATTAAAAGGATAATTTGAAGAATTACTTCCACTACCAACACTGGCTGAAATTTCTGAAGCTGTATCAGTATAAACTATCTCTTGTTGCGTAGATTGATAATAATTATAGGTTGGAATAGTTGTGTAATTGTACGTTGTTCCACTAAAACCGGAAATCACATAGTTTGCCTGTATTGCTTTAGTTGAATCTGTGTAATTCGAATCAATAATGTAAGTATTACAAGAGTAATCCCATTCTCCACATCCCAAATTTGTATTCGAACCTGTTGACACCAATCCATCTGTACACCTAATTCGATATTCCATAATTATCTTCTCATATGATTGTCCGATATCTTCAGGGAAATCAAAGACATAACTTCTTCCGGTACTGTCAAAAGTAAGGGTCTGTATAATTGTTGTGTCTTGAGCCTGTAAGAGCGTTGAGATAAATAGAACGATAAAAAGTAAGGTTTTCTTCATGGCTTCGAATTGATAGTATTTACTCAAATATATAAAATATAGGAGCATGAAAAATGATGATAAATCAATTCAAATTGGAATCTTAAAAAGGAGGAAGAAAAGGAATAGGAGGGCAAGAAGGAATAGGAGGTTTAAACTGTAAGGAATAATTTCTTTTCTTTCTTCAATTTTAGTTATCTTCTCCTTATGATAAAACTCGATTATTTAAAAGATACGGCAAGAAATAAATTTGATCTCACCGATGCCGAATATCAGAAGAGTCTGTATAAATTAAGTGATGAGTTACTCAATATTAATGACCTTGGTAAAGCTGAATTAATGGGGATGGCAGGTGATTCAGGTATACCTTTAGAGTTTAGAATGGCTATTCATCTAATGCGTTCAAAACAATACTTAAACTCGTTAGACAAAAAATTAAAGATAGGAGTTGTTTTTGCAATGTGGGGAGAACAACATCGCCTCTACCCTAGTTCCACTACTAATCCTAATGGAGAAGATACAATACGTACTAAGATCGAGCAATTGAACTGGGCTGTCGAAAATAGTGAAGTTGATTGGCACTTATATGCGGTCGATGATGGTTGTCCATACGAAAGTGGAAAGATCGCAGAAGAGATCCTATCAACACATCAAGACAAGGATAAAGTGAGTGTATTGTATTTAGCTGATGCTATTCCAACTCAAACTGGATCACTGCGAAACCTAAACTCAGTAGATGACTCTAAGAAAGGTGGTGCAATTATAACTGGTTGTCAACAAGCCATTGAGGATGGAATGGATGCTATTATTTATACCGATGCTGACAATTCTGTTCATCTCGGACAAATTGGAATTCTTTTAAAACCTTATTTAGAAGAAAAGCTAAATGTAGTTCTGGGAAATCGTAAGGATCCTTCAGCTGTTCTGGTAAAACAAGAGAACAGATGGGGAATTGGTATTAAATTATTACGTCATATGCAACGTATGGTAGGCGTTTCCATCTTTTCCAGAGGCATATTAGATTCACAAGCTGCATTTAAACTATATGATTCGAAATTACTAGATAAAATAATTAAAGATCCAGCTGTATTTGACTTCTCCTTCGATTCTGATTGGATTGCGGCTAGCATTATGCGAAATGAAGATTTTGCAAAGGTTCCTTTCTCTTTTGTCGACTCATTTGCTGAGTCAGCATCTATTGTCCAGGGGCCAATGAGTACTTGGGAAACATTGCTTTTGGGATTAGTAAGATCTGTCAGACAAAGAGGTTTAAGCCACAATAAAAAAATGGCTCAAGTACTTGAAGAAGAAATTCGATCACCTGCAGATTTAGATCTGTTAATCAATAGTTTACCACCTCAATTATTTAATATAGAGGATAAGGATCTAGGGGATCCAGATGTGATGTCACCTGAGGAAGTGAAAGAGTGGATAATTGAAATGAGAAGCGAAAGAGTGATTGGAGTGAAGGAGTGAAAACAACTAACCGCAAAATACGCAGAAAGGCGCTAATATAATTTTGCGTTACTCAGCGCTTTTAGCGGTTATTACTACTACTTCTTCGTTTTCAAATACAAATCCTCCACCTTATCCCGCGCCCATTCGGTTTTACGCAAAAACTTTAGACAAGATTTAATCGTTGGGTTACTCTTAAAACAATTGATATTGATCTTTAAGGCTAATTCTTTCCATCCATACCTGTCCACCAGAAACTCCATTACATCTGCTAGTTTAACGCCGTGTAAGGGATTGTTCGGCTGACCTGATTCTGATTCGCTTTGAGTGTATTTTATTTCCATGCCAATTAACTATTGACTACTATCTATTTTACTATAACGCCTTCTTCCACTATTAATTCATATTTATAACCCGCTCCATAGTCTTTGTTTAAAACAACAACACCACGCATGGTTACAGTACTTCCTTCCGGTACAAATATGTCAGAAGTAATGATCATATCATAATCATCTTTACTACCATCTTTTAAATGGATCCAGTTTCGCTTCATAATTCTGGCGTTGACCTTTACACAAACACCACTTAGTTGAACTGTCTGACCTTCATATTTCTTAGGATCCGCAACCAATTCAGCAATTTTCATCGAACCTTCATGCTCAATCACTTCTATTTCATAATCTATTGGCTTATCATTCGAGTTTTCCAAACCTATAGAAGATGGAGATGATTGAGGTCCCTCACTACCGTGTTGATGGACTAAATTGGTGACTAAATAGATCTCCTCAAACATTCTATTGTATTCTTTACTTTCAAAATTGGTTTTAAGCAATCCTCCTTTAAAAATATAGGTCTCACCAATAACAACATCCTGCTTTATTACGGCTACCCAAAACTCTCTATCTCCTTCACTCACATTAAGGTATACATACTTTGTTGTTGGAAGAATTTCATTAATTACTACTGTATGCATTTCGTCATTAACAGGCTTTTTAGTTTGTTCTCCTCTATTGGGTAATAATCCAGGACTATCCGATGAATTATCACCTTCAATAGGCATTTTAGTCATTGTTGGACCTTCCTCACATGCACTAAATAATGAAATAAGTATCGAAAATATTA
>JAUVAY010000045.1 GCA_030591505.1 Flavobacteriales bacterium
ACTAATCAACCCATCCTTCATCGTCAACATCCTATCTGCCATTTTAGCAAATCCTAAATTATGCGTGACAATTATAAAGGTCTGGTCAAATTCATCACGAAGCGTGAAAAACAATTGATGCAATTCATCTGAGCTTTGTGAGTCAAGGTTACCTGAAGGTTCATCAGCAAAGATCACTGAAGGTTGATTAATAAGCGCTCTGGCAACAGCAACACGTTGTTGTTCACCTCCTGACAACTCATGAGGCTTGTGTTCTATTCGATCTTTTAACCCCAGCCTTTCTAGTAAGACCTCTGCTTTTCCAAAAGCATCATCTTTAGAATCACCCCCAATTAATGCTGGTAAACTCGCGTTTTCAATTGCTGTAAACTCAGGTAACAACTGATGGAACTGAAAGATAAAGCCAAGGTGCTTGTTTCTAAAGCGAGCTAAGGCTTTTCCTTTTAACTTATCGATCGATTCATTTGCAATCGTTATACTACCCTTATCAGCTTTATCAAGCGTACCCAATATTTGTAGTAAGGTTGTTTTACCTGCTCCTGAACTTCCGACAATGGAAATAACTTCTCCTTTTTTTATCTCAAGATCAATTCCCTTTAAGACTTCAAGGTCATCATAGCGTTTATAAATTCCTTCTGCTTTTATCCAATGATTCATACGGGCTAAAATAAGAGTTTATAAAAACTTAACCGCGGAGAGCGCGGAGAATCGCAAAACTTAATTAACAAACTGATTTTTTGGTACCACTAAGACCCAAGGTTCTAAGTACCACAATGCTTAACTCTTTCAGAACGATCTATATCTATCAGTATTTACGATTATTTTAATACCTAACAACCCGCTTAATCAAGGCATCCTTACCCTCACTTGTAATACGCAAAATATAAACTCCTTTTTCTTCAGGTAAGCTTATCTGATCTACATTCTCAAAACGTTCAATTAATTGACCACTGATCGAATAGATCTCGATTGATAGGTCATAATTGTTATCAGAGCGTATATAAACCACTCCATTGCTTGGGTTAGGGTAGAGTTGTAATTGAATTAAATCTTCTTCATTAATACCCACAGAAACAGAATCTATTACAGCTTCTGCAATTAGAAAAGGAGAACGGTCTGCATTATCGAACATCGACTTAAATAAGAGAATTTCCGGAGTTTCATATTCAAACATTTCAGCCATCCATGCTGGAGGCGTAGTCTGATAATAAATTCTTGCTTTTGCCAGTAAAGGACCATCATAATCATTTAGGGCAATAGTGAAATAAACGATATCAGCACCACTCCCCTCTTCAGTATCTTCAATATTGAAATCTAAATCTTGTTCAGCATTACCAACAATTGAAATTGTATCATAAGCTATATGAGTTGTAGTAAAACCAGCAGGCGGAATTCTATTGTCTTTTAAGATAGAATAGCCTCTTTCCAGAATGGTTGTTTTATCACCATTGATATCACCAAATACCATTTCATAAACCTGAACATCTTCTTCATCTCTAATGGTTTGATGATGCATCTCATAAGGAAGGCTATGACCAATAACTTCAAAATCCTCATCAAAGGCACCATTATAAAATAAGGTATCTCCTATATCATTTCTTAGCAAGAATTGTAAAGTAGCTCTCCGACTCGGATAGCCGGAAGGGAATTTATGTCCAGCCATATTCTCAATTCGCAAAGAATAAAAAACACTATCAGCTGTTCTATTTAATTCAGTTAATTGAAGGATCAGCGTAGAATCACGAAGCATTCTTTCTGTCCGAACAATCGACGAGTCATAATTGACTTCACTGGCATTGATACCGAGGGTGTCAATATTATCCTTCATCAGTTTTAGCATGAATACGTTTGCACCAGTCATTTCATGTTTTCCAAAAGGACTCCTTCCTCCAATAAAACTATAATCTAAAGCCAACGCCACTTCATCATCGATTCGAGGGAAATGGCAATGCTGGCATTCTTTTCTTGTCAGATCTTGATTATAAATAGAATTCGTCCATTCGTGATAAGTTGCTTGTTCAACAAACTCAGTCCCTGTTAAATTACCATCAAGATCAACTGAATTTGTAAGCAATGTATGACAACCAGAACATGTTTCTGATTTACTTATCGTTTGACTCTGCACTGCATCAAAACCAACGAAACTTACCATTGGAGCTGAAAAAGGATTGAAATATGGTCCAAACATGGTGTGTGTGGTATCATATACGAGGTTACCACTAAAATTCTGACCAACGAATGCCGTATCTAATTGATGACAAGCACTACAGGATACACCATCCAAGGCCATCGAATCTGCCAGCATATCTGCAATTGAATAATGTACTTGTCCATTATGCAATGCATCAAAGCGACCTAATGGTGCATGGCAACGTGTACATGTACTCTCTAATTCAACCTGGTGATCAGGATTAACAGCTACTTCGTGACTTACTTTAGCCCTCCAAAAAGGATCTAATGCAGCATTGGCCATCATCGAAGAAGCCCATGCATCAGACAGGTTTACATCATTTCCTTCCTCATCAGTACTTGATAAGCCTAATGGATCGTAACCGTGACAACCTACACATTTACCAGAACCTGCAAATAAAGTATTTACAGTATCAGGAAAATCCGATACGCCATGAATTGATTTGTAAACTTGATAATACCCTTTATCTGAGGAGCTTAAAAAAATTATTAACGAAAGAGCCAGTAAATATTTAGCTGCTTTCAAACTACCTATGCGCATTTACTTTATTGTTATCTTTTTACTAATTACTTTCTTATTATCAATGATCAGTTTGATAATGTAATTTCCACTTTCTAATGACTCAATATTGATCTGTTGGTCAGTATTAATAGCAGTCAATTTTTTAACCGTTTTACCATCTGCTGAGATCATTTCCAAATCTATTGTTGAGTTTAGTATCAATTCATCAAAAGCAATTTTAATATACTGATCAGCAGGGTTTGGGTAAACTGTAAAGGATAATTGTTCTTCTGATAATTCATTTATTCCTACTGGTGATGAACCTTCAGTAACATCAATAAATTGATTCGCAGAAAGATTGTTTAATTGATCGATCGTACCAGATGGCCAATTTATAAAAGCAGAATCAACAGAAGCAGCACTTCCTAGTCCAAAATGAGCGGTCAAGCTATTTTGAATACCATAGCTTTCACCAGATCGAATTTCTCTTATTTGGACACCAAAAGGTCCATAAATAGTAATCCTCGCTCCTATTCCATCTGCATTGGATTCAACTCCTTTAAGGTCAAATGTTATATAGTTATTATCTCCTCCACTATTAAAATAAAGAGAATCACTTCCTTCGGATCCCCAGCCACCATATCCTCCCGGAGTAGAATACACATCGGTATAACCATCATGATTCAGATCACCCAATGCAAAAGAATTCATCGTGCTATATATCTGCGTGTCATCAAGAACTGTAAATGTCGTGTCTCCATTATTGTGGGCAAACATAAATTGCGAAGATCCAGCAATGATAATATCAAGGTAACCGTCATTATCAAAATCGGCAAATTTACTTTGAATCACCTGGTAGTTAAATGATCCGCTAAGTCCTGCATCGGTGGTTATGTCAGTAAAGGTTTCATCGCCATTATTAATATAAACTTGTACAAACTCACCTGTATGCTGACCAAGTAAAAGGTCCATATCTCCATCGTTATCAATATCTCCGAAGTCTGCCGACCAAGACTGTTCGCCAGAATTAATTCCCCAAGATTCAGCATCTTCAGTAAATGTACCATCACCATTGTTTACAAACAGGATGTTAATTCTTCTAGGATCTGCCGGGTCAGAAACTCCTTGTCGGCATTTTGCAACAAAAAGGTCGATCAACCCATCATTATTAATGTCGGTGAATAAAGAACCATAATTACCAGAATCGTTTTCTCCGCCTCCATTTAATTCAGTATCGATTATGGTCGTATTTTGAGTAAATCCACCTACCCCATCACCTAAATAGATACGTGAAGGCCCTACATCATGACAAGCGAATATATCCAGGTTACCATCATTATCGAGATCTGCAAAGTTCACTCCTTGTAAAAAGACAAGAAATTCATCCTCTTCATGCACAGTTCTTGTATAAATATCAATGAATTGCGAGTGCTTTACCACACTTAAACCGTTAAAGTATCCCCCATAAAGAATATCGCTGTATCCATCATTATCAACATCTCCTACACACATCCCCCAGGCATTATCTCCATCATCAAAAGGAAACTCTAATTTTGAAAATCCATTACCTTCAATTTCCTGAAAGAAAATGATAAATTCATCTAAAACTACAATATCATCATAGCCGTCACCATTAATATCACTTATAGCAATTGGGTGTGTACCCAATAATGATGGACTACTTAATAAATTGGTTTCATTCGTAAAACTGAATTGCGAAAAGAGAGGGATTGCGAATAGTAAAGATAGTGAAGTAAGTAATAATTTATTCATAGGGGTTTTATGTGATTGTTGCATTGCAATATAAATATTAATTACTCAATTCAAAAAACAGATATTCTGAAGAATTATTATTCACTATTCAAGTCTAATTAATTATTCAACCTCCACTTTTTCAAGCTATTGTAATGAGCAATTAATAATATCAATAAGTTCATAGGAGAAGCCTTGTTTCTCATTGTTTTTATGGGCTAAAGAATGTATTTTTGGACACTAAAATTTAGACTATGAATATCCACGAATATCAAGGTAAATCTATATTAAAGAGTTTTGGTGTTGCTATCCAAGAAGGAATCGTTGCAGAATCGCCGGAAAAGGCTGTAGAAGCAGCAAAACACTTACATGCTACAACAGGTACAGATTGGTATGTGATCAAAGCACAAATTCATGCGGGAGGCCGTGGTAAAGGTGGTGGTGTTAAGATTGCAAAGAGTCTTAATGAAGTAAAAGAAATTTCTGATAATATTATTGGAATGCACCTTATTACACCTCAAACCTCAAAAAAAGGAAAACTGGTAAGAAAGGTTTTGATTGCACAGGATGTATATTATCCAGGTAAGAACGAACCAAAAGAATATTACATGTCGGTTTTAATGAACCGGGAGTTAGGAAAGAATGTGATCGTTTATTCAACTGAAGGGGGGATGGATATTGAAACAGTTGCTGATAAAACACCTCATTTAATTCATAAAGAAGAAGTAGATCCATTAACTGGTCTTCTTCCATTTCAAGCTAGAAAAATAGCATTCAATTTAGGCTTGAGTGGTGTTGCTCTAAAAGGAATGGTGAAATTTGTTACATCTCTTTATAAAGCATATGTAAATACAGACGCTACGATGTTTGAGATCAATCCAATTTTAAAAACATCGGATGATAAAATAATAGCCGTTGACTGTAAAGTGAATTTGGATGATAACGCATTATACCGACATCCTGATTATCTTATCATGCGTGATGTAAGTGAAGAAGACCCAACTGAAGTTGAAGCAAAGAAAGTAGATCTTAATTTTATTAAGATGGATGGTAATGTTGGTTGTATGGTAAATGGCGCAGGATTAGCGATGGCGACTATGGATATTATCAAACTTTCAGGTGGTGAACCTGCTAATTTCCTTGATGTTGGAGGCTCTGCTGATGCAGAACGTGTTGAAAAAGGCTTCCGTATCATCCTTAAAGAGAAAAATGTTAAGGCTATTTTGATCAATATCTTTGGTGGTATTGTTCGATGTGACCGTGTAGCACAAGGGATTGTTGATGCATACAAGAATTTGGGAACAATTGATATTCCTATCGTTGTACGATTACAAGGTACCAATGCTAAAGAAGGTAAAGAATTGATCGATAGTTCTGGCTTAGAAGTGAGCTCGGCGATCACCTTGCAAGATGCTGCAGATAGAGTGAAAGAAATTGTTGCTTAACAGACCATTTGTTTATATGCTTGCTTTAATAGCAAAAAATAGAATTTGAAATTTCAAAGCTGGATCTAGTTAAAGTTAGATTCAGCTTTTTTTATTTAACTATTATGAAAAAAATACTAGTCGCCAACCGAGGTGAGATCGCCATGAGAATTATGCGCTCTGTAAGAGAGATGGGAATTTCTTTAGTTGCGGTTTATTCTGAAGCCGATAAAAATGCACCATTTGTCAAATTTGCTGATGAAGCTGTATTGATCGGACCTCCACCCTCTTCCGAGTCGTACCTAAAAGGTGACAAGATAATTGAAGTAGCAAAGGAATTGAATGTAGACGGTATTCACCCTGGATATGGTTTTTTATCAGAAAATGCTGAATTCGCTCGTAAGGTTACAGATGCTGGAATTGAATTGATTGGTCCTTCACCGGAAGCTATGGAAATGATGGGATCTAAGTTGGCTGCAAAAGCAGCGGTTAAACAATATAACATTCCAATGGTTCCCGGTACAGATGAGGCGATTACGGATATTGAGGAAGCTAAAGTACTTGCCAAAGGAATTGGTTATCCAATTCTTATAAAAGCTTCTGCAGGTGGTGGTGGAAAAGGAATGCGTGTGGTTGAAAAAGAAGAAGAGTTTCTCGAAAATATGGAAAGAGCTATTTCAGAAGCCGAATCTGCTTTTGGCGATGGATCTGTTTTTATTGAACGTTATGTTTCTTCTCCTCGTCATGTAGAGATACAGATCATGGCCGACAAACACGGTAATATCGTTTATGTAAATGAACGTGAATGTTCCATCCAACGACGTCATCAAAAAGTGGTAGAAGAAGCTCCTTGTGTTATTGTTACTCCCGAGTTAAGAAAGAAAATGGGGGAAGATGCTGTGAATGTAGCCCGATCATGTAATTATGTAGGAGCAGGAACAGTAGAATTTCTAATGGACGAAAAACATAACTATTTCTTCCTTGAAATGAATACGCGTTTACAAGTTGAACACCCTGTAACAGAAATGACTACTGGATTTGATCTGGTAAAGGAACAAATACGAATTGCCAGAGGAGAGAAACTTTCTTTTACTCAGGAAGATGTAAAGATAAATGGTCATTCCATAGAAGTCAGAGTATATGCCGAAGATCCGCAGAAAGGTTTTCTTCCGGATATTGGAAAATTGGTGCGTTACCGTATTCCAAAAGGTAAAGGTATCAGGGTTGATGATGGATTTGAAGAAGGAGATGAAATACCTATTTACTATGATCCTATGCTTTCAAAACTGATTGTTCATGCCCCTACAAGAGAAGAAGCTATAGAAAAAATGATCTATGCTATTGACCATTATGAAATTAATGGAGTAGCTACTATCCTACCCTTTTGTCGCTATACGCTAAACCATGAATCTTTTAGAAGCGGGAATTTCAATACTCATTTTGTTCGTGATTTCTTTCAGGATGCTGATGTATTAAAATACGATGATAAAGAAAAGGAGATTGCTGCTATTATTGGTGGCATCTATAACCATGAGATGAATGGTGATTCTGAGGTAGTTTCTGACACTGAACACGGCACCAAAAGTTCTTGGTATTATAAGAGGAGTTAAGTCAGTGGTCAGTAGTCAGTGGTCAGTAGTCAGTGGTCAGTAGTCAGTGGTCAGTTGTTGTATTGTCTACTGATACAAAATAGTTTTTCGAGCAACAACAAAGAGATGTTTTATATAGAGAGCGAAAACTTTGATGTTGTTTGTTTGATCGACATCCTTTGAGCTGTTTTTCTTGGCGAGCTTTGCTTTTACTTTCTAATCCTTTGCGTGAAATCTGTTAAAAGCTACTCACTTAACCTTAACATTAAAAGCACTGGCTTTTTCCAGGCTTGCTTCATTTAGTTTTAATAACAAAGTATGATCATCAATTTTTGAGAAGTTTTGAAGGTCAAGTACTTTAATATTCTTTTCAAACCGTATTGTAATAGTATAGTCTATAAAAGATTCAATATTTTTTAATAGCTCTTCATCATCCATCGAAGGATCTTTATACTCTTCAAGTTCCTCCGAAAAATCAGCCTTAAAACTTAATTTTTTACCAGAAAGAGTAAAAAACTTTGTATAACTCTGCGTCTCGTTATTGTAGTTTGCCTGATTAATTGCATCAATTGATGAGAAATCATATTCTACTTCAACACTACCTATGTTATCATCACTATTAATTACAATATTTGATATACCATCAATTTTTTGCAGCTCAGTCACCATTTCCTCATAGCCCTTACTCATTTCATCTCCTGCTATACCTGAAGTATCTAATACCTTTAACTCACTATAATCAAAACGAAATGAATAGTGTCCTGAGAAATCAGAATTGAAATGAAACTCCTCCTCTATAGAACAAGAATAGAGTACAATTGATAAAAAAGCAATGATAATAATTGAATAGCGATTGGTTTTCATGCTATCTAAAATAAAAAAAAAAGTCCCTCCCGATAGCTATCGAGAGGGACTTTAATTATTATAATTAGTTATTTTCTTACTGACCTGACTCGATAATATCTTTAACGCGTTGGTAATTTTCAGTATCACCTAATTGGCCATAAGCTTCTTTTAGATCCATTAGAATGTTGTTATTAGGTCTTAATTCATAAGCCTTTTCAAAATAAGGGATTGCTTTTTCCAATTCTGCCTTAGCAATTTCAATTGCAGCATTGTATTTATCAAATTCTTTTGCCGGAATTTCATTTGCTGCTTCAATCATACTTGATGCACGAGAAAAGTATAGAATAGCTAGGTTCATACTTGAGTTAAAGTAATCAGGATCTTTTTCCAATGATGTTTTATAAGCAACTTCAGCTTCTTCACTTTTACCTAAATTATCTTTTACTACTCCTAAAGCAAACCACATTGTAGGGTCTTCAGGTTTTTCAGCTGCGGCACTCTCCATATCCAGTTCGGCTTCTACAAACATATCTGCTGCCAAATAAACATTCAATTGAGAAATAATAAGCTCCTTATTTTCAGGATATACTGCACGTGCTTCCTTAGCAACAACTAAAGCTTCTTCATATTTTTCTTGTTTATTTAAATGGACGATCACTCTATTATAACAATATTCAGCTTGGTATGAAATTCTTGCAGATCCTAAGTAAAGTTCAATCGCATCATCAATTAAATCACCATTGTCAGCAGCTAATGCAGCATTATAATATGCAACAGAATCTACAAGACCCATTCGCTCGAAAATTGTAATACCATTTTTATAATGTTCTATTGCAATAGCATAATTTTTAGATCCAAAATTATCATTTCCATTAATAAACTCTGTGTCATGAAGACTTCCTAATGCCTGTGTTATCTCTTTGCTATAGGTTCCTTTTGTATCAAGCTCATTCGCTTTAGAATAAGAATCCATGGCTTTCTGAATTGCATCAGGATGACTTTCTTTCATTGTTTCAATTCCGGATATCATTGAATAAATGTTACCTCGGTATCTCCATGTTTTTGACTTACCCATAGTTTTTTCATGAAGAATGGCAGCTTCAATATTAACAGATGCTTCATTTAAACTTTCAACAGCTTTATCAATCTCATTATTAGCAAGATCTTGTGCAGCATGAGTATAGTTGGCATAAGCCGTATTCACTTTTGAACCCTGTCCATATATTATAAATGCTAATAAAAACAAGGATGTGGTTAAGAATATTCTTTTCATTTTATTTATTTTATTTGGCAAAATTAGCCATTAATCATCACTTAAAGGTTGATTTTCATCATCTTTAGATTCGTTGTTTCCGTTTTTAGATTCGTCGTTTTCATTTTGTGGATTATCATTTTCCTCTGATGTATTCTCAACTTGTCCTTCAACAGTCTCATCAATTACCTCTTCATCATCATCCTTTTCAACTTTCGCAACAGCTGCTATTTGCTCATTTCCTTTTAAATTGATCAACCTTACTCCCTGCGTTGCTCGTCCCATCGTTCTGAGATCACTAACGTCCATTCGTATTACTACTCCAGCTTTATTAATGATCATCAACTCGTTATCATCAGTAACGTTCTTCATCGCGATAAGAATTCCCGTTTTATCAGTAATGGATAAGGTTTTAACCCCTTTTCCTCCTCTATTGGTTATTCGGTAATCTTCAAGCCTGGATCTTTTTCCATAGCCTTTTTCTGAAACAACAAGTATATCAGACTCATCATCATTTACACATACCATACCAATAACGTAGTCCTTGTCACTAGAAAGCTTTATTCCTTTTACCCCAGCAGCATTACGACCCATTGGGCGCACCTTACTTTCATTAAATCGGATAGCTCTACCTGAATTACTCGCTAATAAGATCTCATCATTACCTGAAGTTAATCTAGCTTCTAATAATTGATCTCCTTCTCTAATACTAATAGCATTAATACCATTAACTCTAGGTCGAGAGTATGCTTCAAGTGAAGTTTTCTTTATAACCCCTTTACGAGTACACATAACGAGGTAATTATTATTAATGTATTCTTCATCTTTAAGATCAAGTACGTTAATGTATGCCATCACCTTATCATCTGGCTCAATATTTACTAAGTTTTGAATAGCTCTTCCTTTACTTGTTTTTGATCCTTCTGGAATTTCAAAAACACGCATCCAGAAGCATCGTCCTTTTTGGGTAAATATCAATAAGTAATTATGATTATTAGCTACAAACATATGCTCAAGAAAATCAGCATCACGAGTTATCGTACCTCTTGAACCAACTCCTCCTCTATTCTGCAACTTATATTCAGCGAGGGAAGTTCTTTTCATATAGCCTAAATGAGATATAGTTATTACTACTTTCTCATTGGCTATCATATCCTCTATTCGGAAATCAGCCGAAGCAAATTCAATATGGGTTCTTCGTTCATCACCATATTTTTCACGCATATCTACTAATTCATCATTAATGATCTGCATTCTTCTTTCTTCACTACCCAAAATATCCTTGAGGTCAGCAATGGTAAGCATTATCTCATCAAATTCGGCTCTTAGTTTCTCTTGCATTAAGCCAGTTAACTGACGTAATCGCATGTCAACAATTGCTCTAGCCTGAATATCAGAAAGCTCAAACCTTTTTATAAGGTTCTCAATAGCATTTTCCGGTGTTTTCGATTTTTTTATGATCTCAATAACTTCATCAATATTATCTGAAGCAATGATCAAACCTTCCAGAATATGAGCGCGTTCTTCAGACTTACGTAATTCGTACTTGGTACGTCTCACAACCACTTCATGACGATGATCAACAAAATGTACGATCATATCTTTTAGGTTAAGCGCTTCCGGCTTGCCCTTTACAAGTGCAATGTTGTTTACTGAGAATGAAGTTTGAAGTGAAGTATATTTGAATAACTTGTTTAATACTACATTTGGAATAGAATCTCGTTTTAATTCATAAACAATCCGCATTCCATTTCTATCCGACTCATCTCGAAGATCACTGATCCCTTCAATTTTCTTATCATTAACAAGGTCAGCCGTTTTCTTGATCATTTCTGCCTTATTGACCTGATAAGGTATTTCAGTGACAATAATTGCTTCTTTGCCTTCTCTTATTTCCTCAATAGTTGCTTTTGCTCGCATCACAACCCTTCCTTTCCCCGTTTCGAAAGCTGATTTTACGCCTTCATAACCGTATATAATACCACCGGTTGGAAAATCAGGAGCCTTAATGTATTGCATTAACTCCTCAATGCTAATGTCATTATTTTTAATGTATTCTATTATACCGTTAATAACTTCCGTAAGATTGTGAGGAGCCATATTAGTAGCCATACCTACTGCGATACCACTCGCTCCATTTATCAATAGATTAGGTATTCTGGCTGGAAGAACTTCAGGTTCACTTAATGAATCATCGAAGTTTGGCCTGAAGTCGACAGTCTCTTTATCAAGGTCAGATAGCATCTCTTCAGCAATTTTGCGAAGTCGTGCTTCTGTGTAACGCATCGCTGCAGGACTATCACCATCGATCGACCCAAAGTTACCCTGTCCATCTACCATCGGGTAACGGAGTGACCAGAACTGAGCCATTCTAACCATTGCGTCATAAACGGATGAATCACCATGTGGGTGATACTTTCCTAATACTTCCCCAACAATACGTGCTGATTTCTTGTAGGGACGATTTGCATATACACCCAAATCCAACATACCATAGAGCACACGTCGATGTACAGGTTTAAACCCATCTCTTACATCTGGCAATGCTCTAGACACTATAACCGACATTGAATAGTCGATATAAGCGGATCTCATCTCATCCTCAATATTGATCTGTATAATTTTTTCGTTCTTAATCATAAATTCCTAATTATATTTTTCGCATGGTTTTTGCAAAATTCAAGGTCGTGAAATTACTGAATATATTAGGTTTTATATACTAATTTTATTCACAATTTTACCCATTAAACTGTGGATAATCTATAGGATATTTAGTAGTTTAATGTATTATCAACTATATTTTTGAAAGTAGCGACTAATACTATAATTTAGAAGTAACAAAGCAAAAGGAAAAAGAAGGAAAAACATGGAAGTAAATTTTTCACCAAGAGTTAAGGAGGTTATCAATTTTAGTAGGGAAGAAGCACTGAGATTAAGACATGATTACGTTGGCTTAGAGCACCTTATGCTTGGTCTCATAAGAGAAGGCAAAGGAACAGCTGTAAAAATCATGCAGAACCTGGAAGTTGATATGGTCCGCCTTCGATCGTCTATCGAGAATTCTATACCCTCGGGAGAGAACAAGTCCCGAAGTCAAAATAACATCCCTATGGTTAAACAAGCCGAGCGAGTATTAAAAATCACTTATCTGGTTGCCAAAGAATTTAAAAGTTCAGTGATCGATACAGGGCATCTGTTGTTAGCCATATTAAAAGACCGTAATAATATGATTACAGGGACTATGGAGAGAATGGGTGTTCAATATATAGATGCTAAAAACGAATATCTTATTATGAATATGGAAGAGAATGATATTACAAGTCAATCTAATTTTCCACCTGAGGACAATCCCTTTGAACCAACAGGAGGAGAATATTCAGGAAGTAGTAGTACAAGAAAAGTAAAAGAATCAAAATCAACTACACCTGTTCTTGATAATTTCGGACGTGACCTTACAAAAATGGCCGAAGATGGAAAACTGGACCCTATTGTTGGAAGACATAAGGAAATTGAAAGGGTTTCTCAGATCTTAAGCAGAAGAAAGAAAAACAATCCCGTATTAATAGGTGAGCCGGGCGTTGGTAAATCTGCTATTGCAGAAGGTTTAGCCCTAAGAATTATTCAGCGGAAAGTTGCTCGTGTTCTTTTTAATAAAAGAATTATTGCACTGGATATGGCTTCAATGGTTGCAGGGACCAAATACAGAGGTCAGTTCGAGGAAAGAATGAAAGCGGTTATGAACGAATTGGAAAAATCTCCGGATGTGATTTTATTTATTGATGAGATCCATACCATTGTTGGTGCTGGTGGTGCCTCCGGTTCATTAGATGCTTCAAACATGTTCAAACCCGCCTTGTCTCGTGGGGAAATACAATGTATTGGAGCAACAACTCTTGATGAATATAGACAGTATATAGAAAAAGATGGTGCTTTAGAACGACGTTTTCAAAAGGTTTTAATTGAACCAACTAATATTGAGGAAACATTGGAGATCCTTAATAATATTAAAGATAAATATGAAGATCACCACTCAGTTACCTATACTCAGGATGCGCTTGATGCTTGTGTTAAATTAACTGAGCGTTATATTTCGGATAGAAATTTACCTGACAAGGCAATTGATGCATTGGATGAATCAGGATCAAGAGTTCATATCAAATACGTAAATGTACCTAAAGAGATCATTGAGATCGAACGAAAGATCGAAGACATCAAGAGTCTGAAAAATGAAGTTGTTCAAAGTCAACAGTATGAAAAAGCTGCTCAGCTCAGGGACACTGAAAAACAATTGCACTTTGAATTGGAAAAAGCTAAGAAATTATGGGAGGAGGACTCTAAAATAAATAGAATAGAAGTCACAGAATCTCATGTTGCAGAAACGGTAGCTATGATGACAGGTATTCCTGTTATGAGGATCGCGGAGAAGGAATCTGGAAAATTAGCCCGTATGAGTGAAGACTTACAAGGGAAGGTTATCGGACAAAGCGAAGCAATTCAAAAAGTTGTTAAAGCAATAAAAAGAAATCGTACTGGATTAAAAGATCCTGACAAACCGATTGGAACGTTTATTTTCCTTGGACCAACGGGGGTTGGTAAAACGCAGTTTGCAAAAGAACTTGCACAGTATATGTTTGACTCTGAAGATGCTCTTATCAGAGTTGATATGAGTGAATATATTGAGAAATTTGCGGTATCCAGATTGATTGGTGCACCTCCGGGATATGTTGGATATGAAGAGGGTGGTCAGCTTACAGAAAAAGTGAGACGTCGCCCCTACTCTATTATTTTATTAGATGAAATTGAAAAGGCACATCCCGATGTATTTAATTTACTTCTTCAAGCATTGGATGATGGATTAATGACCGATTCATTAGGACGTAAAGTAGATTTTAAGAATACGATTATCATAATGACCTCTAATATTGGTTCGCGACAGCTTCAGGATTTTGGTGGAGGAGTTGGTTTTGATACTAAAGCTAAAGTTGACAGTAAAGAGGACAATGAGAAAAAGGTCATTCAAAATGCATTAAAAAGATCCTTTGCTCCTGAATTTCTAAATCGAATCGATGATCTGATATTGTTTCGCTCATTAGATAAAGACGATCTTTTTAAGATCATTGATATTGAATTAAAAAAGCTTTTTAAGCGGACTGAAACATTAGGATATACCTTGAAGCTGACTAAGAAAGCGAAGGAATATGTTGCAGAAAGGGGTTACGATCCAAAATATGGAGCGCGTCCATTAAAAAGAGCAATTCAGAAATATGTGGAAGACCCTGTTGCTGAAGAGATCATCGAAATGGATGTTAAACAAGGAGACACTATTAAAATAGATTACAATGCTAAGTCAGATGAAATGAAACTTAGTATTGAAAAGAAGAAGAGTAAATAAGAATCATTTTTCAACTTCAACAAATGATCTTTCGATTATTTGTGTTGCTGACTGAATTTTAATTTTCGCTTCACTTCTGTTTTGTGGAATAGTAGAAATTAGAATCTTATTAATGCCCATTTTTAAATGGGCATTTTTATTAAAGATCACTTTTTCATTTTCTAAAACATTTATTTTAATTTCAAAATCATCAAAAGGCGAATCAACTCTAAGAAAACAATTGTCTTTTTCATCAATCTTCAAACTTAAAAAATAGAAAAAAGGATCCCCTGACACCTTGTAGTATTTAATATAAATCCTTCTTCCAATTATAAAAAGAATGTAGGCAAATAAAGTTGCCCAAAGTGCTTTGACTAGAATGTCCATCATAACTATAAAGAGATTACCCCATCAATTTTAGCCGCATTTGCATATATCTCCATTACTTCAGTAGAACTTGAAGCTACATGTATTACGGTCATACTATTATAATTTTTCTTTTTAGAACTTTTTATAGAGATCTCCGGCTTGTTACTAAATAATCCTTTTAGTTTACTCTCCGTTATAGGGTCTGCTAAATAAATAAATTTAAATAAGAAATTATCAGGCCAGCTGTGTTCTAGATCTAATAACTCTATCATCTTTTTATTTTTACCTGATTCCATTCTTCACTTTAATTTTTGCAAATGTAATGATTGATAGCAGGAAGACGATACAATAGTAAAAAAGCTTGGTTTATTTTAGTGAGTATGTGTGTAAATTAAAAAAATATATAACTATTCTACCTCTTTATTTATAACGACTCAATATATTAGCGTACTGAAAATATTTTTTCATCTATGATTAGCTATACTTTACACTTGTATAAATGAGAAAACGGCTACTCTATTCGTTTTTAATTATTGGAATCACAATTCTACTTCTTCCGTCGCAATCAGTAGCTATTCAGAATTTGGATTCCTTAAAAACGAGTATAAATTCCATTTCGGATAAAAAGGAAAAACTTTATACGATAGAGATCAGTTTACCGCATTATATAATGGCAAGAGATGTAAAATCGCTTGATTTTCTTTTTGATTTAGGAATTGATTTGGCCAAGGAAACGAAAAGTGACTCTTCTTTGGCTTTCATTTACTTGCATCAGGGAATAGATAAATATTATTATGGGAATTTCATTGAGTCAAAAGAATTTTATCATCAGGCGATCGCTGAATACTTAAAAATTCCTGAACCGATCAAAAGTAAGCGGGTGAAAATCAATGAAGCCAACACCTATAATAATTTGGCTATCATTAATAAAAAACAAGGATTATACACTATTTCTCTTCAAAATTTTCAAATCGCATTGACAATAAGAAGTGGAATAAATGATAGTCTTCAAGTTGCAAATACCTATTTGAATATTGGTAATCTATATAATAGGCTAAGAAATATTAATAAATCAAAGGAATACTACCTGAAAGCGAGAAACACTTACTTGGATCTTGGGAATGACTTTGGCCTTGCCTCGGCAAACCATAACCTTGGATTAGTACATGAACTATTAGATGAATACGATGAAGCGCTCGAAGCATATAAGCAATCATATCGTATGTATTTGAAACAAGACAGAATCAAGTCGATGGGGATTTCCTTAAATAACATTGGAAACATATTTATCATTATAGAGAACTATGATAGTGCAATAGTATACCTTAATAAAGCATTGCTTGTTTATGAAGAAGTAAAAGACTCCGTTGGCATAGGCATGGTTCTGCTAAATATGGGGAACTATTATTCACTAATTAATGATGATGCGAAGTCTTTGGAATGTTACTATCAATCTTTAAAGATAAATAGAGATCAAGGAATAAAAGATAAGGAGATTGATGTTTGCCGTTCTCTTGCAAATCACTTTGAGATTAAGAGTGATTATAAGCAAGCATATTACTTTTTAGACTTAGCAAATAAACTTGAATCAGAAATCAAATCAGATGAAGACGAAGAGCGATTCCAGCGGCTAGATGAATACTATCGCGAAGAAGCCAATATAAAGAATATGGCTATCAAAGAATTGGAATTACAGCATTCAAAAAACAGTCTGGAGAACAGTAGAAAATTCACTATCGCTCTAATCGTTGGATTATTCATCATTTTACTTTTGCTCACATTACAATATAGAAGATACAATGCCACAAATGCTATAAAAAAAGAGCTTGAGATAGCTAATAGTGAACTTACCCGCATAAATAGGGAATATGAACAGACATTGATCTCTGAAGAGGAAAAGGAAATGTTGTTACGGGAAATTCATCACAGAGTGAAAAACAACTTGCAGATCATTAATAGTTTATTGCGTTTTCAGGCGATGAAGGGTGGTGAAGAATCTCGTGATTTGATAATGGAGTTGCAAACAAGGATTACCGCTATGTCGCTCTTGCATGAACAATTATATATGAATAAGGACTTTACAAAGATCAATGTAAATGACTATATAGAATTGCTTTTGAGTAATTTAAGTTCAGCATACGCTAAAGATTTCCCTATAGAAATAACCCAAAATATTGAAGTTGAAAGTTTAGGTCTAGATACACTACATCCACTTGGTTTATTGATAAATGAGATTGTTTCGAATTCATTAAAACATGCTTTTAAAGAAAAAAGAGAGCAGTGTAAGATCTATGTGAATATTTTTAAAAAGGGAGATCTTTGTTGCTTAGAAATTGGAGATAATGGAGTTGGTTTTAAGAAGGAATCATTAATAAAGGATTCATCTAATTTAGGACTTGAATTGATAGAGTCACTGGCAAAACAACTTGAAAGCGATATGGAAACCATTATAGAGAACGGAACACATTATACGATCTGTTTCAAGTCAATGGAAAATAAATCGCGAATTTAACCCTAGTATTCCTTCCTACTATTAATGATTAAGAAGTTCTTTTGCTGTTTTACGCGCTGAGGAACTTATATCCTTACCTCCCAACATCTCAGCCAATTCTTCAATTCGAGAGTCAGTATCGAGCTTATCCATCTTAACATTGGTTTTCCCATTAAAAATAGCTTTGCTTACTTTAAAATGGTGATCTCCTTTACTTGCAACCTGAGGAAGATGAGTAATACTTATTACTTGATTACTTTTCCCAATATCAAAAAGAAGTTCTCCCGTTTTAATTGCTACCTCTCCAGAAATACCTGTATCGATCTCATCAAACACCATCGAGTTTATTTCACGCTTATTTCCTATGATCGATTTTATCGCCAGCATTACACGCGATTTTTCTCCTCCGGAAGCTACATCCGCTATAGCCCTGGCTGATTGATCTTTATTAGACGAAAATAATAAATTGACTTCTTCCAGTCCATAAAAGGAAGCTTCTTTAATAGCACTTAATTCAAATATAACACTGGGATGATCTATTCCTAATAATTGTAATCGAGAAGCAATTTCTTTTCCAAATGCTCCTGCCCTAGAATTCCTCTTCTTACTAAGAACTGCTCCTTTTTTATATAGGGCCTCTTGAAGCTGCTTCAGTTTGTTTTCAAGCTCAAAAATTTTATTATCACTACCTGAAATAGCGGATAATCTAGATTTGAATGATTCCATTGTATTGATCAATTCTCTATCACCACTAACCTTAAATTTATTCTCAAGTCCATAGTAAGTATGCAAACGTTCTTCTAATTCGATAAGTCGTTGAGGGTTCATCTCTTGGTCTTCAGCCTTAGACTCCAATTCAAAATTGAGGTCCTTTACTTCAGCATATAATTCTTCTACTCTTTTACTGATTTCTCCTAACCAGGGTGAAACATTTTTTAATGGTGAAAATTGTTGATTTAATGAATGAAGCAGTTCAAGGATACTTTGCTCTTTCTTAGCAAAAAATAAATTACCTTTTTCAAGTGCAATTTTTATATCTTCTTGCTTACTTAAAAGTTCTCTTTCAATAGCAAGCGCCTCCATCTCTCCTTCTTGTAACGACGCAGAGAACAATTCATCATATTGAAATTGAATAAAATCCTGCTCTTCTCTTTCTTTTCTAAGCTCTTCCTTTTTTCTTATGATCTCGTTTGAAAGAGATTCATATTCCTTAAAGGTATTCTGATAATCCAAAAGGGCTTTAGCAGCTTCACTATAAATGTCAAGTAATTCTAATTGATACTCACTTTGATTAATGTTTTTGGTTTGATCTTGTGAATGAATATCAATAAACTGACAAGTGATTTTCTTGAGAACATCCAGGTTTACAGGTGTATCATTAATAAATGACCTTGATCTTCCCTGAGGTGTAAATTCTCTTCTTATTATCAATTGTTCTTCCCAATCTAACTCATTCTCAATAAAAATACCCTTCGTGTTTTCGCTGGCAATAATAGTGGCTTCAAGTATGCATTTTTTGGAATCATCCTTAAGTACTTTATCACTTCCTCTACCTCCAAGTAAAAGGTTTAAAGCCGACAAGATCATCGATTTCCCTGTGCCCGTTTCTCCGGTAATAACATTTAGACCACTATAAAAATGATGGTCTATATGATCAATCAATTCATAATTATCTATAGATAATCGGCTGAGCATATTAGTTTTTCAACTTATTGTACTTATTTATATTTCCAGGGTCGATCGACTGAAGAACAGTATACATCCTCGATTTTTCCTGTGGGGAGGCTGCACTGAATACATTTATAATTTCATCAGCTTTTGCTTGAAAAAATATTTGAACGGCATAGGAATTGGGCTTAGTTTGGTGAACTTTTTTAATAAGCTCAATGCTTGAAGCGATGGAAGTTCTCCCTTCGATTACACTACTGTACATTTTATCCAAACCTAAACGATGATAATTGTATAAAGCTTCTCGAAGTGGGACAAAATTTCCTGCAAGAATATTCTCAACGATCCAATATCTATTTCTATCTGAGTCGAATGCTCTCCATCCAGAACTTGCTGTGTTTTGAGCATTGTTTACGATTTGTTGTGCGATAGAGAAGTAATAATCGCCCCCTTTTAAACTAAAGGTATCATAATCGTAAGCGATGATCAAATAGGCATAATAAGCAAGTACAGATGTTAAATTGCTTCTGAACTGGTCAGGTGAGAATATTAAAGGCGTATTTTCTAAATACTGAAAATCAAAATTCTGGTCTTTGATATTTAGTATTGGGCTCTCGTAATCACTGTTAAAAGTAGGGCGACTTGAGGTGATTTGAATTGTAGCACTATATCTGTCAGTTCCTATTTTTTCACTAATGGTAATAAGCATATTGCATTTAATACGCTCTTCCGACTTAAATTCATCATTGGTCCATTGCTTATTATTTACGAAGTCTCTAATATCAGATTCCATTGATTCAAAAACACGGGTTACACTTCCTTGAACTTGATTAGCATTAACCTGTACCCGACAGTTTAATTCTTGTGCAACAGTAACTGTATTGATAGTAAAAGTCAGTAAAAATAATAGGGTTGTTATGCTGATTTTCATAAAATATTTATCTGTCTAATAATGCTTGTAAACTACAAATATGCAATGAATCAAGGTTGTATTTTTTGATTTGAAAACTTGAACTTTTCAACAAAACACACTTTACATTGCTTCTTTGATCCAATGAATGATATTCTGAGCAACCTCTGTTTTAGAAACAAGTTCAAACTCTTTTTCAGAGTCATTTTCAACGAAGGTTACTTTATTGGTATCGTATCCAAACCCCGCTCCTTTATCATTCAATGAGTTTAGAACGATCATATCAGCATTTTTCTTATTCAGTTTTATTCTTGCATTGGCAATTTCATTTTCTGTTTCTAATGCAAAGCCAATAAGAAGTTGATGTTCCTTGATTTTACCAAGGCTCAATAATATATCTTGTGTTTGTTCAAGTCCAATTGTTAATTCCTTATCCTTTTTCTTGATCTTATTTTCTTTAGGGTCAATGGGTCGGTAATCAGCAACAGCAGCACTCATAATGGCTACATCCACAT
>JAUVAY010000128.1 GCA_030591505.1 Flavobacteriales bacterium
CTAACAACTGGCTAAACACTATTGCGTTTAGTCAACTTATATGTTTAGCCTTAAAAGTAACCATCTTTCAACTCTCTTACAAGTATAGAAACACTGGGCTTATAAGTGCTAGTCGTAGAATTAACCGTTTATTATTCGCATAAATAAACGTGTATTTATACGGATAATCTACACATAATTAAAACCTGCTTTACTGGATTGAGATTATCAAATACATCATGTGCAATTTGATCTAAGCCTCTTACTAGATTTCCTTTACCTGAATGATCTTAACCGGACAACGCTCCGCAGCGATCACATTATCATCAAATTCATCATTGTTGACACGAATGGTATAGAAACCTCTTCGTTCTCGTGCACCCAGCAACACTGCCTTGCCATCCTTTTTCGACATGCGCCATCGATATTCAGCTGCTTCTACACAGTAATTACACCCTATACACTTTTCGCGCTGAAGGCTTATTACTATCATTGATTAGCTACAATTTTATACAACTTATCGGAAGGACGTATTTTTGTTTCTAAAGCAAATGAGCAATTATCTCCCTTTTTAGCTTCTTCTACTTTTTCTAATTCAACACGGATCTCAGGAGCTTCCAATTCTACTACACCTGTTGTTGGACCCGTGATCAAAAGTTGGTCTCCCGCTTTAAATGACCCCGATTCTATCTTAAATTCTGCCACATTGATGTTTTGGAAGTATTTCACGCCTTTTCCTATATAGACTTTCTTCTTCGTAGCTTTAGATCCACTGGAATCTGTCCATTCACCTAATTTTTGTCCCAGGTAATAACCATTCCAAAATCCACGATTATAAACGGTAGACAAATTCGTCATCCAATCGGATACCTTTTCTTTAGTATATTCTTCGTTTGCGATGGCATCCAGCGCTTCTCTATAACTCTTAACGACTGCACTTACATAATCAGCCGCTCTGCCCCTACCTTCTATCTTAAGTACATTTACACCTGCACCTACTACCTGCTCTAATATATCGATGGTACACAAATCTTCTGGCGACATGATGTACTCATTGTCTATCTCAAACTCATGACCGTCTTCAAGGTCTATCACTTTATAGGTCCGTCTGCAATTCTGTACACATGCTCCACGATTGGCCGATGAATTCTGCGTATGCAAACTCAAATAACACTTTCCTGAAACCGCCATACACAATGCACCATGACCGAAAATCTCTATCTCTATCAATTCACCCTTTGGTCCTCTAATATCTTCTCTTTTAATCGTATCGGTAATGATCTTTACTTGCTTTAAGCTCAACTCACGCGAGAGAACCATTACATCTGAGAAGTGACTATAGAACTTAACGGTTTCTACATTGGTTACATTTAATTGTGTAGAAATATGAACTTCCATACCTACACTGAATGCATAATTAATAACAGCTTGGTCAGATGCAATTATTGCAGAGATCCCTGCTTCCTTTGCCCCATTTACAATGGTTTTGATCAAGGTAAGATCGTGATCATAAATGATCGTATTAAGTGTGATGTAAGATTTTACACCGTTCTTTGTACATCGCTTTGCAATTTCCTTCAGGTCTTCCATTGTGAAATTGATGGAAGACTTTGCTCGCATGTTTAACTGCTCTATTCCAAAATATACTGAATCCGCGCCTGCTTGAATAGCCGCCATTAAGGCCTCAAAAGAACCTGCAGGTGCCATTAATTCTATATTCGATCGTCTTTTACTCATACTTCCTTGTCAATTGGCCCGCAAAAATAGAATATTAATTATAAGACTACGCTTTTAATAGCTGAAATTAAGATGATTACAATTTACTCTACTAACTATGAAGCGTGAGGGTATTCAATGCGCACATGGTATACGTTAATTAGCATTTTCACAAAGATCTTCTTTACTATACTGATATCTTTAAAGGTAATATTCGCATTAGAAAATTGATCTTTTTCTATTAAGCTATTGATTATTGAATGGACTAGCTTTTCAATCGATTCGCTATCATAGGTTTTCATACTTCTTGATGCTGCCTCTACTCCATCAGCCATCATTAATACTGCAGTTTCTTTAGAGTATGGTTTAGGACCAGGATAAGTAAACAAGGCTTCATCAATTTCTACATCAGGGTTTTCCAACTTAAAAGAGCGATAAAAATATTCAACTCTGGTCGATCCATGATGGGTACGAATGAAATCAACGATTTGATCGGGCAGGTTCGCCTTTTTCGCTAGACTTATTCCGTCTAATACATGCTGAATAATAAGCTGACTACTCTCGTCATAAGAAAGCTCGTCGTGCGGATTGATTCCGTGAACCTGGTTTTCAATAAAAAACATCGGGTTTTTCATCTTACCTATATCATGATATAGAGCTCCTACCCTAACAAGCAACTCATAACCACCGATCTTATGGATTGCTGCTTCAGCCATATTCGCTACTTGCAAAGAATGTTGAAATGTACCAGGTGCCTTCTCTGCAAGATCACGTAATAACTGATTATTCATATCCGTCATTTCAATGAGGGTAACTTCAGAAATAAAACCAAATATTTTTTCAAAAAGATAGATCAAGGGATAGGCAAATAGTGTAAACAATGCATTTATTCCAAAATATTGAAATGATTTCCAGTCAACAAGGCTTATATCACTCACTTTATAGATTTCTATACTGAAGTATATCACCGAATAGACAAGAAAAATGATAAGAGCCGTTAGGAAGAATTGAGCCCTCCGGCGAAGGTTTTTTAAGCTGAATAATACAACCAGTCCAACTATAATTTGCAGAATGATAAATTCATAAGGATTGGTAACAAGACTAGCGGTAAGAACAACATTCAAGATATGAATAAATATTGCCAGGCGAAGATCAAAAAAGGCCCTGATAATCAAGGGGAAAATCAACATGGGAACCAAGTGCTGACTTAATCCATTATCATAAACTGAAACTTTAACTAAAGCTACTACAAGTATGTATATCAATAATATAAACGACCATCCTGCTGAACTTTGAACTACGGATTGAATAAAGCGCATCAAATAATTATAGGTGATCCACAGTATGATCAGGATAAATAGGAAACTACTTAATAGCAGTAGCCATATATTCTGGGAGCTCCCCATCTTATCATCGTATTGCTTTTTTAAGGATTCTAAAACTTGTTCGATCTCTTTGTTAACGATCTCACCTCTTTGAACTATAATGGTCCCTTTATCAATTTTACCTTTGAATAGAGAGATCATCTCATTCGCATCCTCGGCTATTAATTCTGTTTTAGAATTATTAATATGAATATTATAATCGAGGGCTTGTTCAACTATCTTTTCATACCATTCAATATTTACCCTTGAACTATCAGGATTTAGGGCATTAAATGATTGTACAGATCCTATTAAATTTAAAAAAGCAGTGATGCTCTTCTCATGCCCTCCATCTTCCAGTTCCAGGAAGATAAACCCATCAATCGAAGGCTTTCCGTTTTCATTATCAAGAAGAACAATTCCTTTTTCAAAAACACTTCGTAAGTTCTCAACACTTCTTAGTCTAAGGTCCTCAATGTATATAGAATCAGCTTGGTCAATGGATAGTGTAGATAGATGTTCATTCCACTGACTATTGAACTGATCTTCATAATTAAGCTCAAGATTATAGTCTCTGGTATAAACGGGAATGATAGATTGAGAAATTAATTCTTTTTCTTTTTTAAGTTCCGCTTCAGATTTTAAAATAGCAAAGTCAAAAGGAGCCAGCAGGTCTTCATTTTGCCAGGGTGTGCCGGAATAATACTCATAATTGAAACTCACCTTGGCAGGGTACAGCGCTAAAATTATTAATGCAGCACCAATAGCTAAAGCCCCTCGATAAAGAGCAATGTGGTTGTTTCTTATATCACTAAATAGTTTTCCTATTGTATTCATTCAATGCTTATATATTGATGAAAATATAAATTGCCTCACTTATACCAACACCCTTTCAATAATTGCCAAATTACAAATAATCCAACTAGCTATATGATTTGAAAGAACACATGATTCACTAATTATCATGGATAACTATTTACTCAAAAAACATAGTCACAATTTGCTTCTAAACTCACGCTAATAATGTTAATTTTGTTAAAAATATTATAAAAAATGGATCGAAAAGAAGTTTATATAGTATCGGCAGTCAGAACACCAATTGGAAGTTTTAATGGAAGTTTATCTTCCGTTCCTGCACCTAAATTGGGTGCTACTGCTATTAAAGGAGCACTTGATAAAGCAGGAATTGACGCCAAGGAAGTTGAAGAGGTTTTTATGGGTAATGTTTTACAAGCCGGTGTGGGACAAGCTCCTGCACGTCAAGCTGCAATTTTTGCAGGGATTGGTAACAATGTTCCCTGTACCACGATAAATAAAGTATGTGCGAGTGGTATGAAGTCGATCGCTTTAGCAACACAAAGTATTTTATTAGGTGATAACGACTGTGTTATAGCTGGAGGAATGGAAAACATGTCGATGGTTCCTCATTTATTAAAAGGAACAAGAATGGGTCATAAACTAGGCGATTTTAAAGCCATTGATGGACTTGTACTTGACGGTTTACATGATGTTTATAATAATTACCACATGGGTGTTGCTGCAGAGCTATGCGCAAGTGAATGCAATATAAGTCGCGAAGATCAAGATGCTTTTGCTATTGAATCTTACAAAAGAAGTGCTGCTGCATGGGAAGCTGGAAAATTTAATGACGAGATCGTTGCAGTAGAAGTTCCACAGCGAAGAGGTGATGCTATTATTGTTGATACAGATGAAGAATTTAGCAAGGTTCGTTTCGACAAGGTGAGCAAATTACGTGGTGCTTTTCAAAAAGACGGTACAGTAACAGCTGCAAATGCTTCTACTATAAATGATGGAGCCGCTGCATTGGTATTGATGAGCAAGGAAAAAATGGATTCATTAGGTTTAAAGCCACTGGCTAAAATAATTGGCTATGGCGACGCTGCCCTGGCTCCAGAGTATTTCACACAAGCGCCTTCAAAAGCAATTCCAGTTGCCTTAAAACGTGCTAATAAATCAATCGAAGATATTGACTACTGGGAAGTGAATCAAGCATTTTCAGTAGTTAGTTTAGCCAATATGAGTGCATTAAAATTAGATCCGGCAAAAGTTGATGTAAATGGTGGTGCCGTTTCTTTAGGTCATCCATTGGGTGTTTCAGGAGCAAGAATAATTGTTACCCTGATCAATGTACTTAAACAAAATGATGGTAAAATTGGAGGAGCTGGAATTTGTAATGGTGGAGGTGGTGCTTCTGCAATGGTGATAGAGAATCTTTAATACCTTTTATATATAGAATTAGATGGAGAAAGGGATTTGTAATTTTCCGCTTATAGCTTGTCGTAAAGAAGCTAATGAAAGATCAGAAATGGTCACTCAGCTCTTATATGGAGAAAGCTACGAGGTTCTGGAAAACACAGGTGATTGGCTAAGGATAAAAGCTGATCGCGATAAGTATGAATCGTGGATCGATGTGAAATTACACAGGGCTATAAGCGATGAAACACTTACCCTCTACCCTATTCGTGAAGTTATGACGACGCTGACCATGGAGGACTCAACTAAGTTGATTATTCCAGGCGGATCACTGAGCACTGAAGAGCAATTAAGTATTGATTCGAAAAACTCCATTATTGATACGGCAAAAGGCTACTTGAATGCACCTTATTTATGGGGAGGAAAGAGTATCTGGGGAATTGACTGTTCAGGTTTTGCACAGGTTGTTTTTCAAATTCACGGAATAGACATCCAACGTGACGCCTACCAACAGGCTGATATGGGAGAATCGGTTGAATTCAATAATTTAATTGAACCGGGTGACCTTGCTTTTTTTGCTAAAGCGGAAGAAAAAATTTCACACGTAGGTATTTGTTTGGATAATGAAAAGATCATTCATGCTTCGGGTAAAGTACGAATTGATAAACTCGATCACCACGGAATCTTTAATGTGGATACACAAAAGTATACACATGAATTACGGATAATTAAGAGAATAAAAAAAGCTGTCATCTAGTTAAAGGTCGACAGCTTTTAGTTCGTTAGTTGTTAAAGTGTACCGTATTACATAAGAGAGTTTAGTTGCTACCCGAACTCCAAGAAACGGTTTAAGACTTAATTGATTAAACAATTGAAGTATTAAATAACGAGTTATAAAATTAATAATTATTTGAGGTCTGTATCTACGTATATTTACGGATATTTTACTTCAAAGGGATAATTAATAAAGCGATGAAATCATTTGAAATTCCTTCTTTTTACCGTAGTGGGTTTATCAGTCAGATAAAGAACAAACGTAAGATCGAAGATCCTCAAAAAAGGGATACTGAACCGAGTGTTCTTGATTTTGGTCCTATTCGTTTTATTATTGCTCGACATTTTGGGTTTTGTTTTGGTGTTGAGAATGCTATTGAGATCTCTTATCAAGCCATTGAAGAGAATCCGGGAAAACGGATCTTTCTACTTTCACAAATGATACATAATCCGGTAGTGAACCAGGATCTACTTGATCGAGGAATCGAATTTATAATGGATCCTAATGGAAAAATGTTCATCGATTGGTCAGATCTTACAAGTGATGACATTGTTATTATTCCTGCTTTTGGAACTACATTAGAGATAGAACAGCGACTTAAAGACATGAATATCAATGTCGAAAAATATAATACAACCTGCCCTTTCGTTGAAAGAGTTTGGAAGAAGTCGGTTAAGTTAGGAGAAAGCGATCACACGATTATAATTCATGGAAAACACCTTCATGAAGAGACAAAAGCAACTTTTTCTCATGCAGTAAAAAACACCCCTTCCATTATTATTCGTGATATGGAAGAAGCAAAAATATTAGGGAAAGTGATTTTAGGAGAATTAAGCACAAGCGACTTTTATTCAACTTTTGAAAATAAATACTCGAAAGGCTTTGATCCGGAAAAAGACTTATTAAAGATCGGAGTGGTTAACCAGACCACTATGCTTGCAAGTGAAACACAGGAAATTTCAGATTATTTAAAAGGTGTGTTTCTTCAAAAATATGGTAAAAATGAAATAGAGAATCACTTTGCAGATACGCGAGATACCTTATGCTATGCTACAAATGACAACCAAGAAGCTACAAGAGGCTTACTTGAGTTGGAAGCTGATCTGGCCATAGTTGTTGGAGGCTATAATTCTTCTAATACTTCGCATATTGTTCATCTTTTAGAACAAAAATTTCCAACTTATTTTATTAATACAGAAAAAGAGATTGAAAGTAGATCAAAGGTCTGGCACTTTAATTATGAAGCCCAAGAACGTGTGTTTTCAACTGTATTTCTTCCTGAAAAAGAGGTGCTTAATATCGTGTTAACCTCAGGAGCATCATGCCCTGATAGTCAAGTAGAAAAGGTAATCGATCATATTCTCTCCTTTTTCGAGAATACTAAAAATAAGAAAGAAGTACTAGCAGCAATTAATGCTTAAAATTAGCAGGAGGATTTCAATTATACTTTATGAAATCTAATAAGTCTCCAGGTTTTCAGCAGCTTTCTGCTTAGTTCCATCGCTTTCACCACCCGCATTCCACTTATAATTATAAAAGACTTTATTAACTATAAGTTGAATCTCTTTCTGCTTTGCTGTTTGCTGCGAAACACTCTTTGATCCAACACCTTGCCAAATAGCTCTATCTTTCTCATTGTCAACTAATTCAATTATCAACGTTCCTTCTGTATGGCTAGTAACAATAGGTTGATTATAGTAGGATGAATAACCTCCATGGTATCCATAATAATAAGGGCTTCCATATCCTACACCAACACCATAACTTACATTCGAGACATCTGTTTTCTCACCTAGTTTTACAAAATAGTAGATCTCGATACTAGGATCATCTGATAAAGTATATCCTCTATTCATCATTTCATCAATGATCGCTTCCTCAATAAAAGATACCGTCATCATAGATAGTGGAGCGGATTCCATCTCCCCTTCTTGGTAAGTCATTATATTAAATGTCTTATAGACAGAGAAATCAGCCGATTTATCATAATCAGAAGTAACCTTAAGGTCGCTACAAGATTCCGCCAAAATAATGATAAACAGAAGAATAATTAATGAGATCTTTTTCATAATAAGGAAGTACTTTTTTTAGTGCTGTCAAAAATATAATAATCCTTATCATTTTATATAAACGAGTGGATTATAATTCAAAATTCAAATAGTCTGTATTTTATAAGGTTCAATACAACGAAATAGCTCAAACTTCGTTAACTTTATAATACGATGTGGCGAAACATACTTTTCATAGCGTTTTTAGTAAGCTTACCCTTTGTTGTGGTAGGACAGGTAGAGAGCAATACTTCTCAAACTGTAAAGGTCCACATCATCGATGGGGACACGCTTCCCTATATCTTACTCCCTGATTATAATTATGTAGAAATCAAAAGGCATCGCACAAGAAGGGAACAAAAAAAATGGGATAAATTGATGTATAATGTTGTCAAGGTTTACCCTTATGCTCAAATAACAGGTGAACTATTAGAATATTATGATGAAGAATTATCTAAAATAGAAAATGAAGAAGAACGTAAAAAGTTCATGGAAGGTGC
>JAUVAY010000059.1 GCA_030591505.1 Flavobacteriales bacterium
AGCGAAGGTTCCTCCATCGCTTTTAACATGATGCGCGTATCGAGTGTGAGTATTAGGGAAGGGAGCAGCAATAGGTTTGCCAGCATGGCTACAAGAAGGGTTAAACTCACAAGTACTCCCATCGCGATTGTCCCTCCAAAATCTGAAAGCACGAAAACAGAGAATCCAAAAAATAGGATAATGGAAGTATAAAACATACTTATACCTGTTTCTCTTAGTGCATTAAGAACAGCAGGGGTTATTTTGTGATGAAGTCCATGGAGTTCTTGCCTAAACTTAGCCAAATAATGTATCGTATCATCGATCGAAATACCAAATGCAATACTAAAAACGAGTATTGTTGAAGGTTTTAATGGAACGCCAAACCACCCCATCAAACCACCGGTAAATACGAGAGGAAGAATATTTGGGATTAAGGAAATAATCACCATTTGAACAGAGCGAAAAAGGAAGGCCATAAGAATGGCAATGAGACCGATCGCAATGATAAGACTGATAAATAAGTTTCTTACTAAGTATGTTGTTCCTTTTAAATAGGAGATATTCCTACCGGTAAACATAACGTGGTATTGGTCAGGATTAAATATCTGATCTACTCTTGGGCGAATTTTAGCTAAAAGCGCTTCCATGTCTTTGGTTCCAAGATCAGCTACTTGAAGGCTCACTCTAACATATCTTTTTTCCGGATCTAAGAAACCGCCTGAAATGTCTTTATTATTTTCTCCTATGCTATCTTTGTCTTTTAACTTAAGGTAAGGGGCGATAAAAGACTTTTCCCTACCGGAGATTAGGCTGTATTTTTCGGGGCGCCCGTTATAATATGCTTGTTTCGCAAATTTTATAGCATCGGTGATAGATAATGACCTTGAAAATTCAGGAATGGAATCTAAGTATTCCTGAAGCGTTTCAATTCTTTTAAGCGTAGATGTTTTCGTGGCTTTCCCTGCCTTTTTTGTATCGATCAATATTTCGAATGGCATTACCCCATTATAATGATCTTCAAAATATAAAAGGTCTTCTTTTACTTGGTCACCTTTCGGTAAGTCACCTACAATATTACCAGTAGTCTCAACTCTTGTAATCCCTATAGCACTTAATGCAAACACAATAAAAGAGATCCAATATATCTTTGTTCGATGTCCAGAGACCAGGTGTATTAGGTATTTCACATATTGGATCAACCATTGTCTATCGAGGTGTTTTACATGTCTGGGTTTGGGGTTTCCCACTAAGCTAAATACAATTGGGATAATAAAAATAGTGAGAATAAATACCAGCATAATATTAATTGATGCTGCGATGCCAAATTCTACAAGGATGTTACTTTGAGTGAAAATAAACGTAGCAAATCCCATTGCTGTAGTAACATTTGTTAGTAAAGTTGCGCCTCCTACTTTGCGAATGATACGATTTAATGCTTTTATTTTATTTCCGTGTTCCCGGTATTCCTGATGGAATTTATTGATGAGGTAAACCGAATTGGGAACGCCAATAACAATGATCAGAGGAGGAATAAGGCCCATTAAGGCTGTTAATTTAAATCCAAGCATTCCGATTACACCTAAAGACCAAACTACCCCAACACCTACAACCAGCATAGAATACATCACTACTTTAAACGATCTGAAGAACAGGTAGAGTAAAAATGCAGTAACTAAGATAGAGGCGAGTATAAAGAAGCGAAGTTCTGCTTTCGTCTTCATGGTAATGATCGTTCGAATGTAGGGTAAGCCCGTTCTATGAACAGGTCCTAAGATCTTTTCGTGCTTTTGCAGTAATTCTATTAGGTCATCAACAAAAAACTGACGGGCATTTGAGTTGAGTACTTCTCTATTTACAAAAACGATCATTAATGAAGAATTCGATTCTTCATTGTAGATAAGGTCTTTATAAAAAGGGAGCTTATTTATTTCTTCAAAAATAGAATCTAACTCAGCCTGATTAGTTGGATTCTCTTCGTTTAATTTAACGAAATCAAAGGTTTTTTCCTGAGTATTTTTATGTAAAGTATAAAGATTCGCTACTGAAAAAATTGAATCTGTACCCATGATGGAATCGGTTCTCCAATGGTCATCCTCCCAGCTTATTTTTGGAACCTTGATCTTTTTGATCTCATTACCTAATTCTGCCCACGAATTAAAATGTTCAATATTTTTTAACTGATCATACCTAACACCTAAGATAAGTTGATTTCCATCCTGATGAAAAAAGGATCTAAATAATTCGTAATTAGTGTAGGTAGAATCGTCTTCAGGAAGCAGTTCAGCAAAGTCATAACTTAGCTCAACCTTTCTTCCTTGAAATGCCATAAAAACAGTAACACCTCCTAATACTAAGAGTATGACTATCCTATAACGAAGAATGATTCTCGCAAAAAATTTGGACATGTCCTGGTTTAAAATTTACGCTACAAAGTTAGAATTATTTAGCTTTTTAAAAGAAGATTAATATGTGAAAAAAGCATTCCTTAGCATTTGTGTTTTATTACATTTGAAAGAATGAAATTTGCTTGGAAGGAAAAGCTACGATTAATAGGCTATTTTACGTTTAGAAGGGTATTAAATGCGCTTATTCTGATCATTAGTTATAAGGCATCAACTCTCTTGAAACGCCCACTACTTAAAGGCTTACCTATAAGTATTGCTTATGAACCAAGCACTTCATGTAACTTACAATGCCCAGAATGCCCTTCAGGGCTTCGTTCATTTTCTCGTCCTATTGGAAATGCTAAATTTATTGATTTTAAAAAACTAATAGACCAAGTTAAGGATCATGTTATGTACCTGACCTTGTATTTTCAAGGTGAATCTTACTTAAATCCCGATCTTTTTAAAATGATTAACTATGCTAATCAGGCGAAGATCTATACCTCCATAAGTACTAATGCTCATTTTTTAGATGAAGAAAATTGTAAACGAACTGTTCAGTCTGGATTGGATAAACTTATTATAAGTTTAGATGGGATCACTGAAGAAAGTTATAAGATTTACCGGAAAGGAGGGGAGCTTAAAAAAGTCAAGCAAGGAGTCAGGAATCTTGTTGAAATGAAGGGAAAATTGAAATCGAAAACCCCCTATATTATTATTCAAAGCATTGCTTTTTCGCATAATGAGCATGAATTAGATGAAATTAAGACCCTAAAAACGAAATGGGATGTAGATGATGTAGTGATTAAAACCGCTCAGGTTTATCGTCCTGAAGATAGCTCTCTATTACCTAAAAATCCGGCATTAAGTAGGTATAAGTTTGAAAATGGGAATTATGTAATTGAGGAGGAATTACCTAATAAATGTTGGAGATTGTGGTCTTCACCAGTAATTACGCAAGATGGTCAACTGCTACCTTGTTGTTTTGATAAAGATGCTGATCATTCAATGGGAAATCCTGTAAATGAAGGGAGTTTTGAATCCGTTTGGAATAATGATAAATACCAAACTTTTAGAAGGCGAGTGTTTAGCGATCGAAGCTCGATTGATATTTGTAAAAATTGCAGTGAAGGAGTAAAAGTTTGGAATAATTAAGTTCCAATCCTTGCTAGATAGTCATTATATCCGTTTCCTTTTTATCAACATGCGTTTCAATATTCTTGGAATAAGAATCGGTCAAGTTTTGAATTTCTGTTTCGGCATCTCTTGCATTGTCTTCAGATAAGCCATCTTTCTGCATTTGTTTGATTTGATCAATAGCATGATGGCGTACATTTCGCACCCCAATTTTAGCTTCTTCACCTTCGTGCTTTGCTACTTTTACTAGGTCTCTTCTGCGTTCTTCTGTAAGAATAGGGATAGAAATGATAAGCATTTCCCCATTATTTTGAGGATTTAATCCAAGGTTGGCATAAGTAATTGCTGTTGCGCAAGGTTCTAGCATTGCTTTTTCCCAAGGCTGAACACTAATGGTTTTCGCATCAGGGGTATTGATATTTGCAACCTGACTTAGCGGAGTGTTTGAACCGTAATAGTCTACCATAACTCCTTGAAGCATTGCAGGATTAGCTTTTCCTGTTGTAATTTTTTGAAGTTCTTTTTCAAGGTGATCAATGGATTTATCCATCATCTCCTTAGCTTCTTCATTTATCATTTGAATTTCTTCTTCCATAATACTCTTTTCAGAAGTTTCAAATATACCAAAAGCTATTTATAATAAAATGCTTGTATCTTATTTTTTGCTACTGAAATTGTGAAACAAAAAAGGATTAGTCATTTGAAACGATCGACCCTACTTTTTCTCCCTTAAGAATTGCTTTTAAATTCCCTGATTTATTCATATCAAATACGATGATAGGAAGATTGTTTTCATTGCAAAGTGTAAACGCTGTCATGTCCATGATGTTTAAACCTTTTTCAAAGACTTCCTTGAAACTTATCTTATCATATCTTACAGCATCTGCATTTTTTTCGGGGTCAGAAGTGTAAATCCCATCTACTCTTGTGCCTTTTAATATCACATCTGCTTCTATTTCGATAGCTCTTAATGAAGCAGCTGTATCGGTCGTGAAATAAGGGTTACCTGTTCCGGCACCAAAGATTACTACTCTTCCTTTTTCAAGGTGACGAACAGCACGACGTCGTATAAATGGTTCTGCGATTTGCTCCATTTTAATAGCAGAGAGCAGACGTGTTTGAATACCTTGTAATTCTAATGCAGATTGCAGGGCCATTGAGTTGATCATCGTTGCGAGCATCCCCATATAATCTCCTTGTGTACGCTCCATACCGCCTTCTTCAGCCTGTACACCCCTAAATATGTTTCCTCCTCCGATCACAATAGCTATTTCAATACCGAGTCCAATGATTTGATGGATCTCTGCGGCGTATTGTTTTATTCGATTATTATCAATTCCAAATTCCTGATCACCCATTAGGGCTTCTCCACTTAATTTTAATAAGATCCTTTGGTATTTCATCAAATTATTATTTTTAGAATTCTCAATATAATCGGAGATGAAGATATAAAAAAAGGGAACCGAAGTTCCCTTTTAATAAGTTTTATTGAATCGAGACTCTTTTGAATCCCGTTACCTCAAGTCCGTCGCCGGCATCTTGTACATATTGCTTTATCGATATTTTGTTATTCTTAACAAACATCTGATTCAATAAGGTATTTTCCTTAAGGAATTTTTTCAATCTTCCTTTAGCAATATTACCTGCCATTTCTTCAGGTTTACCTTCTTGAATAGCTAATTCTTTACCAATTTCAAGTTCTTTATCTAAAACTGATTGATCAACTTGGCTTTCATCAAGAGCGATAGGAGCCATAGCCGCAGCTTGCATAGCTACATCATGTGCAACATCACTATTCACTTTATTAGTAGCAACTATAGTTACAACTTGGTTTCCAGGATGAATATAAATAGTTAGATCATTCCCCTCAATTCTTTCGAAAGTACCGATCTCAATTTTTTCGCCAATTTTCCCTGTTTCGCTTTCAATTGCCTCAGCGATTGTTCTTCCATCTTCTAATGATAAAGAAAGTGTTTCTTCAATATTTTTTGAATCAGCAACAACAACAGCATCCATTAATTTCTCTGCGAATGCCACAAACCCTTCATTTTTAGCAACGAAATCAGTTTCACAATTAACCGAAAAGATATAGCCAGTGTTTCCGGCATCATTTTTTCTTACAGCAACATATCCTTCTTTAGCATCACGGTCACTACGCTTAGCAGCAACTTTCTGTCCTTTCTTACGAAGAATATCGATCGCTGTTTCTATATCGCCTTCAGCCTCAACTAAAGCATTTTTACAATCCATCATACCTGCTCCGGTTTTTTTACGGAGAGCATTAACTTCCTGTGCAGTAATTTTTACCATTTGTATTAATTATGATAGGGGGTTAAACGTTTTATTTCTTAAGCTTTCTCAGCCTTAGGAGCTTTCTCAGTTTTTTCAGCTTTAGGAGCTTCAGCAGTTTTCTCAGCAACTTCTTTCACTTCTTCAGTCGCTTCAGCTTTTTTAGCATCAGCACTTACTTTCTTAGCTTTGGTCTGCTTTTGCTTCTCACGATCTGTTTTTCTCTCGGCTAATCCTTCAGCTACAGCATTAATAATAACATCCATGATCAATTCGATCGATTTGGTTGCATCATCATTAGCCGGAATTGGGAAGTCAATAGTTGATGGGTCACTATTGGTATCTACGATAGCAATTGTAGTAATCCCTAATTTATTAGCTTCAGCAACTGCTATTTTCTCCTTTAACACATCCACAATAAAAATTGCAGAAGGAATACGCGTAAGTTCAGCAATACTTCCAAGGTTTTTTTCAAGCTTAGCACGTTGACGTGAAATTTGAAGACGCTCTCTTTTTGAAAGGTGCCCTAAAGTTCCATCAGCTTCCATCTTATCGATCTGGCTCATTTTTTTGATAGCCTTTCTGATGGTTGCAAAGTTGGTCAACATTCCTCCTGACCATCTTTCAGTTACATAAGGCATATTGATCTCTTTTACTTTTTCAGCTACAAGATCTTTAGCCTGTTTTTTAGTAGCAACAAATAGTATTTTACGACCAGACTTTGCAATTTGCTTCATAGCATTTGCAGCATCTTCTAATTTAACAAGGGTTTTGTTAAGGTCGATTACATGGATTCCTTTTTTCTCTGTGAAAATGTAAGGAGCCATGTTAGGGTTCCACTTTCTTTTGAGGTGTCCAAAATGTACACCTGCTTCGAGTAGATCGTCGAAACTTGTTTTTGACATAGTTTAAAGTTTACGTTCACTAACCTCAATCACCTGGTAGCACTAAAAAGTAGTCCGAGCAATTTGGATACTAAACTTTGATTAATAAAATTATCGTTTACTGAATTGGAATTTCTTACGCGCTTTCTTTTGTCCAGGTTTTTTACGTTCAACCATTCGAGGATCTCTTGTCATTAAACCTTCTTTTTTCAATAGGGTTTTATAATCTTCGTTAATTTTAACTAACGCTCTGGAAATAGCAAGTCTAATTGCTTCTACCTGGCCAGTTATTCCTCCTCCATCAACATTCACTTTAACATCATATTGACCTACAGTGTCAGTGATGGCGAATGGCTGGTTAATTTTATACTGTAAAGTAGGAATGTCAAAGTAAACTTTGTAATCTTTATTATTGATAGTTACATTACCTTTTCCTTCTTTCATATAAATCCGCGCAACAGCAGTTTTTCTTCTTCCCAGGGTGTTAATTACTTCCATCGTATCTATTTAATATCGTTTAATTTAATGGCTTTTGGTTTTTGAGCCGCTTGATTGTGCTCAGAACCTTCATATACAAAAAGATTCTTGAATAATGAACGACCTAAACGGTTTTTAGGAAGCATTCCTTTAACAGCTTTCTCTATAAGAGCTTCAGGTTTCTTGTCCATCAATTCTTGTGCAGTTGTAAATCGTTGTCCACCTGGATAACCAGTATGACGTGTGTAAACTTTACCAGTCCACTTATTACCAGATAAACTGATTTTCTCAGCATTGATCACAACCACGTTATCTCCACAATCTACATGAGGGGTGTAATTAGTTTTGTGTTTACCTCTAATTAACTTGGCTACCTTACTGGCCAATCGGCCTAAAGTTTCATTTTCTGCATCGACTAATAACCATCCTTTATTAACGGTTTCCTTGTTCGCCGATATTGTTTTGTAGCTTAATGTATTCACTTTATCAGTTTTATTTTAAATACCTTTAGTACCCAAAAATTGGGGTGCAAATTTACAAGCTTTTTTAATTAGTCCAAACATTGAAGGCTCTTTTCTGCACATGACCACTGTTTTAAAGGCTTGTAACCTGATAAAACCTTGTTTTTAAGGTTTAGAAAAGAGGTTTTTATTATCATTATCGACTTCATAACCTTTATCAATGAGCAGATTTGATGCATTTGCAGCTCGAACAGCAAGTGTATCACACTTTTCATTCATTGGGTTTCCAGCATGACCTTTTACCCATACAAATTCTACCTGATGATCTGAATAAATTGCTAAAAAACGTTTCCATAGATCTGGGTTTTTCTTCCCTTTAAACCCTTTCTTTTCCCAGTTAAATAGCCATTTTTTATTAATGGCATCGACTACATATTTAGAGTCGCTAAATAGTCTGACTTTACTACCTTTTTTCTTTAGGGTTTCTAAAGCAACAATAGCAGCCATTAATTCCATTCTGTTATTTGTAGTTAATCGAAACCCTTCCGAAAGTTCTTTATAAAACTTACCGCTCATTAAAACTGCGCCATAACCTCCAGGACCAGGGTTTCCCAAAGACGACCCATCTGTATAAATCTGAATTTCCAACTCTTTAGGAATTAAAATTTAATAAAGGAACCGCATTGCTAGTAAACAGTTTAACAGCAATGGCTAATAATATTATTCCAAACACCTTTCTCAAAATTGCTATTCCTCCTGGGCCAAGCATTTTTTCAATCTTTTTAGTAGAGATTAAAACAACATAGACCACTATCATATTTAGTAGGATCGCAATGGCGATGTTGATGGAAAAGAATTCAGCTTTTAATGAAATGATCGTAGTCATAGACCCTGCACCAGCGATTATAGGAAAGGCCAGCGGAACGACACTTGCAGTGCTTTTAGGTGCTTGATCATCATCTTTAAAGAGTTGAATCCCGAGTATCATCTCTAATGCAAGAAAAAAGAGAATGAATGAACCTGCTACGGCAAATGAGTTGACGTCAACCCCTATTAAATGCAGCACTTTTACACCTAGAAATAAAAACGATAACATTATAACCAAGCTCACCAAAGTTGCTTTTAATGAATAGATCTCCCCACTTTTCCTTTTAATTTCAACGATCAGAGGAATTGAACCTATGATATCGATCACAGCAAATAAGATCATAAACGCTGCAGCGATCTCTTTTGGATTTATTTCATTAATCATTTAACCTTCAATTAGTTGTTCAATAACAATTGGGAAATATGCAAACTCAAGTCTATGAATTTTTCCGGCTAAAGTTTCAGGGCTTTCATTTGTTTCTACTTTACATGTAGCCTGTACTATGACCTCACCTTCATCGTATTTTTCATTCACATGATGGATAGTTATTCCTGAACGTTTTTCTTTATTATCTATTACTGCTTTATGTACCCTATCACCATACATTCCTTTTCCACCATAAGCTGGTAAAAGGGCAGGATGTATATTTATTATTTTTCCGGAAAACGCCTTTGTTAAATATTCGGGAACAAGCCATAAAAAACCAGCTAGTATTATGAGGTCAACTTCCCCTATGGCCTCAAGAAACTTCTCATCATTGAATTGTTCTCTTTCTATAAGCGCACAAGGAATATGAAGCCTACGTGCTCTATCGATTACGCCCGCATTTTTATTATTAGTAAAAATCTCAAAGCGAATAGACATATTGGGTCGTCTCCAAAAATAATCTATAATGTTCTCAGCATTACTTCCAGAACCGGATGCGAATATGAGTATACGTTTCATTGTTCTTATTTATAGCTGCAAAAGTAGAACGATTGAGATCAATTTATTATAAATTGTAAAAAATCCTCAAAATAATTTCAACAAACAATAATCGAAAATAATGGAAGATCAGAGTTTCATCCCACTTAATTATGAAAGACTTGAAGAATCAACAATGATCAACAATAGTATTTCCTTTTATAAAGAGATGGATAAGCGAAGAAGTGTTCGGGAGTTTTCAGACGATCATGTTCCTCAGGAAATAATCGAGAACGTTATTATGACCGCTTCATCAGCTCCTAGCGGAGCGCATAAACAGCCTTGGAGCTTCTGTGCTATTTCAAATACTGAACTCAAACATAGGATCAGAGCAGCTGCAGAAGAAGAGGAGTATAAGAGCTACAATGGCAGAATGAGTGAAGAATGGCTAACAGACCTGGAGCCATTTGCTACTAATCATATTAAACCCTTTATCGACGATGCCCCCTGGATTATAGTAATATTCAAAAAACCTTATGACTTGGTAAAAGGTGAGAAAAGAAAAAATTATTATGTGAATGAGTCGGTAGGAATTGCAGTAGGATTTTTATTAAGCGCCATTCATAATGCAGGCTTAGTTGCGTTAACACATACACCAAGCCCAATGAATTTCTTGGAGGAGTTATTAAAAAGACCTAAAAATGAAAAATCTTTTCTTCTGATTCCTGTTGGTTATCCCGCTAAAAAAATAGAGGTGCCACTGCTCAAACGTAAAACTAAAGACAAGGTTTTGGAGATTTATAATTGAAATAATTTTATATTAAGACTAAATGTATTTCCTTTGCGGCTTGAAATAATCTAATAAAAGTAGATATGTCTGACGTAAAAGGAAAAGTTATTGAAATAATCGTTGATAAATTAGGAGTTGACGAAGGGGAAGTTACTGCTGAAGCTAGCTTCACAAATGATCTAGGAGCTGACTCTCTAGACACTGTTGAATTGATCATGGAATTTGAAAAGGAATTTAATATTGCTATTCCAGATGATCAAGCAGAAAAAATTCAGACTGTTGCTCAGGCTGTTGAGTACATTGAAGAAAATACTAAGTAAGAAATACACTAATCGTATATGGAATTAAAAAGGGTTGTTGTTACCGGTCTAGGAGCTATTACGCCAATTGGAAATGATGTTCAGTCTTTTTGGGACGGACTTGTTCACGGGCGAAGCGGAGCGGCAGCAATTACCCTTTTTGATGCCTCTTTATTTAAGACCAAGTTTGCCTGTGAGGTAAAAGGCTTTAATATTGAAGACCTAGTTAATAGAAAAGAAGCGCGTAAAATGGATAGATTTACCCATTTTGCTATCGCATCTGCTGAAGAGGCTCTTTTAAATTCTGGACTTGATCTTGAAAAGATTGATAAAAATAGAGCCGGAGTTATCTGGGGATCGGGAATAGGTGGTTTAGAAACCTTTCAAAAAGAATGTGTGAACTTCGCCCAGGGTGATGGTACACCTCGTTTCAACCCTTTCTTTATTCCCAAAATGATCGCCGATATGGCCTCTGGTCAAATTTCTATGAGATATGGCTTCCATGGTCCTAATTATACGACTGTGTCCGCTTGTGCTTCTGCTTCAAATGCATTAATTGATGCTTACAATTATATTCGCCTAGGTAAAACAGATGTTTTTATTAGTGGTGGATCTGAAGCAGCGGTTTGCGAAGCAGGGATGGGTGGTTTTAATTCAATGCATGCTCTTTCTACTCGTAATGATAGTCCAGAAACAGCGTCTCGTCCTTTTGATAAGGAACGTGAAGGCTTTGTTTTGGGTGAAGGTGGTGGAGCACTTGTATTAGAAGAGCTTGAACATGCTAAGAAAAGAGGAGCTACTATTTATTGCGAGATTATTGGTGGTGGACTTTCAGCGGATGCCTATCATATGACTGCACCACATCCTGATGGATTAGGTGCTAAACTAGTTATGATAGATGCCCTTAAGGATGCCGGATTAAATAATACTGAAGTAGATTATATTAATGTTCATGGAACATCAACGCCATTAGGTGATATTGCTGAAACAAAAGCAATAAAGGATGTATTTGGTGATCAAGCTTATAAAATGAATATAAGTTCTACTAAATCTATGACCGGTCACTTACTAGGAGGTGCTGGAGCTGTTGAAGCAATAGCTTCAATATTAGCGATTAAAGAGAGCTTTATTCCGCCTACAATAAATCACTTCACCGATGATCCGGATATTGATCCAAAATTAAACCTGACGTTTAATGAAGGACAAGAACGTGATGTAAACATAGCCATTAGTAATACTTTTGGTTTTGGAGGACACAATACCTCCGTAGTATTCAAAAAATTTAAAGGATAGCCTTTTGTTGATCTACGCTTTTTTTTCAGCAAAAAGCGATTCAGATAAATTATTAAAACATTATCTGAAGGACTACTTTAACTTTTCACCCTACCATCTTCAATTATATCGGCAAGCGTTATTGCATAAGTCGATGACTCAAAATAAAAGTGCCGGAGTAAGGCATTCTAATGAGCGATTAGAATTCTTAGGTGATGCAGTTATCGATGCTATTATCGGTGATTTCTTATACCATTATTATCCGGATGAGGATGAAGGGGTTTTGACGAAAGCTCGATCAAAATTGGTGAGTAGAAGACACCTAAAACATTTAGCAAAATCTACAGACTTATTACTTTTATTAAAATCGGATGTTAAAAATCAAGGAGCACTTCTTAACTTGGCTGGGAATGCATTTGAAGCCTTGATCGGTGCAATTTACCTCCGGAAAGGATACCCTTTTGTTCAGAAAAGATTGATTCGTCTTATTCAGCGATTTACCGATGTTGATGAATTCCTGAACATTGATGATGATTATAAGTCGCAAGTATATCAGTGGATTCAAAAAAGTAAAAAAACACTTTTGTTTAAGTCAAAAGAAACGAAACTTAAACAGGAATTTGAAGTTGAGTTATATATTGATAATGAGTTAATTTGTGCTGCCAATGGGAGCACGATAAAATCAGCAGAACAAGCAGCAAGTAAGAAAGCAATAAATCTGCTAAAGATAAATTGAGTAAAATGGGAAAGATCGTACTTGATGAGGATTTTGATTTTGACTTTAGACTGCTTGGTATATCTTCTCATGTGCAAGATTATAGAATTTGCTGGGCAGTAAATAAAACACTTGGACTCGACCTTATAAAGCTTGACCAAGAGATTATTATCCGAATAGTAAAAGGAGAAGATCCAATTTCTTTTTCAACCTACTATTATATGGATGAAGATTCGGAAGTTGAGTTTGAATTGATCAGCAACAGACATGAACAAGGTTATCTGATCCCTGAAATGAAAACGGCTGATTATTTTTTAAAAATTAGTGATTACTTTCCTGAAGATATCGATGAGTTAATTAGAGATCTAAGGAAATCCAATTTAGTTAATATGGCATTTGAAGTAGATATAAACTCACTTCGATCCAAACAAAATCTTTTATACACATGATTAAGAAAAAGACGAAAATAGTGGCGACAATGGGACCATCTACCTACGACAGAAAAGTACTAGGTCAAATGATGGATGCAGGAATGGATGTGTGTCGAATTAACTTTTCACATGGCGAACATGATGATTATAAAGGCTTGGTCGAATTGATCAGAGACCTCGATAATGAAAGAAATTCCCATACAGCTTTATTAGCCGATCTTCAAGGTCCGAAACTTAGAATTGGTGAAGTAGAAAATGGTTCATTTGAAGTTAAGGCCGGAGACGAGATTGAAATAGGCATTGATGACATTCTAGGTACAAAAGAAAAAGTTTCTATCACCCACCTCGGTTTTCCAAAGGATGTAAAAAAAGGAGAGGTCATATTAATCAATGACGGAAAACTACAACTTGAAATATTAGCTACAGATAAAGAAAAATTAGTGAGGGCTAAATTCTTGAACGACGGTACAATGTCATCCAGAAAAGGTGTAAACCTTCCTGATACTAAAGTGTCAATTCCAAGTCTAACAGAGAAAGATTTGAAGGACCTTTATTTTGCTCTTGAAATGGATTTCGATTGGATTGGACTTTCTTTCGTGCGAGAACCAGAGGATGTTATTGAATTAAAGAATATCATTAACGCAAAAAATAAACACACACGTGTTATTGCAAAGATTGAGAAACCGGAAGCGGTTAAAAAAATAAAAGAGATCATCGCATATTCAGATGCGATCATGATTGCCAGAGGAGACCTTGGGGTGGAAATCCCAATGCAAGATGTGCCCATTGTACAAAAGCGAATAATCAAACTGTGTAAAAAAATGGCCAAGCCTACTATCGTCGCCACTCAGATGATGGAAAGCATGATAGAAAGTCCAACGCCAACAAGAGCCGAAGTGAATGATGTAGCAAATGCTGTGTTGGATAATACAGATGCCGTAATGCTAAGTGCCGAAACATCAGTTGGGAAGTACCCTGTAGAAACAGTGAGAGCAATGACCCAGATTATAAAAAGGATGGAACAGTATGAGCTAAAGATTAAGACTAAACTAAATCCTAATTATGAAAATGAACGCTTTATTACCGACTCTATTTGTTATACCTCTGCCGAGTTAAGTAATAAAGTTGGCGCCAAGGCAATCGTTATAATGACGCATTCCGGATATTCGGCATATCGAATTTCAAGTATGCGACCGAGCGCAAATATTTATGCTTTTACGTCCAATAAAGAGCTATTGACCCAATTAAATCTAGTTTGGGGTGTTGAGTGTAAGTATTATGACAAAACGGTGGGTACAGATGAAACGATCGTTGATATTAGAGAGCGATTAACTGCTGATAAAGACCTTAAAAAAGGGGATCTAATCATCAATATAGCAAGCATGCCAGCAAGCGATGCAGGGATGTCGAATATGCTAAAATTGAGCAGGGTTTAAGGCGAAGTAGCCTGAATTGTAATATAGATAAGTATTGCGTAGCGAGCTACTTTTCCTATGGCCATATATATTGCAACCGCTAAAGTGGGAACTCTAAAGAACCCCAATGCTGCCGTGATTAAATTACCGGCAATAGGCACCCAGCTTATAAGTGCCCAATAGGCACCCCATTTACTTATTCGAGATTGAAAACCAATCAGTTTTGAATGAGAAACATTAAAGTATTTTTCTAACCATTCTGTTTTTCCCATTAGGCCGATCCAATAAGTGGTCATGCCTCCTATCCAGTTACTTATACTCGCGATAATTAATAGAGGAATGGCATCAAATCCTAAAGCTAACAATGCTACAAGTACAACTTCGCTACTAAAGGGAACTACCGTTCCAGCGAGTAAACCAGCCAAGAACATACCCCAATAACCCCATTCTGTTAAGCCCGCTACATCCAAAGTTAAACGAAAGCTTTTTCTAGTTGATCCAAGTGATTTTCAGCCTTAACTAAACCGTCTAAAACATCAATTCCCTTTTTTTCTTTTACACTGAAATAGAATTTTATTTTTGGTTCTGTTCCAGAAGGTCGGACGGTAATAAGTGATCCTTTCTCAGTTCTAAACTGAAGGACATTAGATTGATCCAAATCAATTTGTTGAGATTCTCCGCTTGGAAAGGAGATTCGAACTCCTTCTTGATAATCAGAAAATTCAACAACTTTTTCGCCGGCAAGCTCTTTAGGTGTATTGCTTCGATAGCTTTCCATCATATTCTTGATCTCCAATAAACCAGATTTCCCTTTTTTTGTCATGGAGACTAATCTTTCCTTATACACACCATACTTTTTATAGATAGAGAGCAGGTAATCATATAATGTGATCCCATCCGTTTGGCATTTTGCGGCAATATGAGTAAATAATACCGATGAAATAACGGCGTCTTTATCTCTTACAAAATCTCCAACTAAATAGCCAAAACTTTCTTCTCCACCACCGATAAATGATAATTCACCTTCAAATTGCTTGATTATTTGAGAGATATATTTAAACCCTGTAAGTGTATTAAAACACTTTACTTTATAACTTGATGCGATCTCTTCAATAAGATCTGTGGTTACAATGGTCTTACAGATAAAGGATGAATTATAAAGGGAGGCGTCGAGGCTTTCCAATAAATAATTTACTAAAATACTCCCTGCTTGATTTCCATTAAGTAAAATCCATTCTCCTGTATTATCTTTAATCGCCAAGCCCACACGATCTGCATCAGGGTCTGTCCCTAAAACCAGTTCAGCATTTGTTATCTTAGCTAATTCAATTGCTTTTGCTAAGGCAGAACGCTCTTCAGGATTGGGTGATTCAACTGTTGGAAAATTGCCATCGGGCTCGGATTGATCCTTTACCAAATGAATGTTTTGGTAGGATAACTCCTTCAAAATATCCGGGATCATGGTTATCCCAGTACCATGAAGTGAAGTAAATACAACGCCTATCGATTTGTTAGTTTTATTATTTCCTTTTACAAGTCCCTTTACAGCTTCTTTATATGGATCGTCGATTTGGGAATCAATCATTTCAATTAATTCACCTGGGCCTTCAAAGTTGATCTCATTAAAAGAAGAGATCGCATTCACAGCATCCATTACTCCTTTATCATGAGGAAAAACAAGCTGTCCACCGTCGTTCCAATATACTTTATACCCGTTATATTCTTTAGGATTATGCGAAGCGGTAATAACTATTCCTGCATCACACTTAAGGGTTCTTACTGCATAACTAAGAACTGGAGTAGGGCGAAGCTCACTAAATAAATACGCTTTAATGCCATTAGCAGCCAATACCTTCGCCGCTATTTTAGCAAATTCACTCGATCGATTTCTTGAATCGTAGGCGATTGCAACAGACATTTTATCACTAGTAGATTGATCTTTTATATAGTGAGCAAGACCCAAAGTAGCCTTACCAATAGTATAGTTATTGATCCTGTTGGTACCTACTCCCATAATTCCTCTCATACCGCCAGTTCCAAATTCCAGATTTTTGTAAAAAGATTCCTCCAACTCTTCTGGGGATTCATTTAGCAGCTTTTCTACAGTGTTACGAGTAGTCTCATCAAAAAATGGATCCAACCATTCTTTCGCTTTTATCCGAGATGCGTCCATATTAATTACTTAAGTACTTATTAATATACCATTGAACAGTCTTAAGGATTCCACTTTCGAAATTTTCATCAGCTTTCCATCCTAATTCACTTTCTATTTTATCTGCATCGATAGCATATCGTTGATCATGCCCAGCTCTGTCCTTTACAAAACGAATAAGGTCATGGTATTTAGTTCCATCTTCTTTTGGTTGTATTTCGTTTAATATGGTACATATCCTATCTACTATCTGGTTGTTGTTGCGTTCATTTCTACCACCAATATTGTAGGTTTCTCCAAATCTCCCATTATGAAAAGCAATATCTATTCCCTTACAGTGATCGAGTACATATAACCAATCACGAACATTTTTCCCATCACCATATATTGGAATATTCTCGTTATTCAATGCCTTTCTAATGATGGTTGGTATCAACTTTTCATCATGCTGCTTCGGACCATAATTATTCGAGCAATTTGTAGTCACGACCTGCATTCCATAAGTATGGAAATAACTTCTAACGATAAAATCACTGGATGCTTTACTGGCACTGTATGGACTGTTTGGTGCATAAGGAGTTTCTTCTGTGAATAAGCCTTCATCTCCGAGACTCCCATATACTTCATCGGTGCTGATGTGTAAAAAACGAGCATCTTTGAACTCATCCTTTATCGAATTAGGTCCATTCATCCAATGTTGACGAGCGCAGTCTAAAAGCACAAAAGTTCCATTAATATTGGTTTGAATAAATGCTTCTGGGCCTGATATAGAATTATCTACATGCGATTCAGCTGCAAAGTGAATAATGCCATGAAAATTATATTTTTTAAATAGTTCCTGAATAAGCTCCCTGTCAACGATATCACCTTTAATAAAAGAATAATTGCTCTTCTTTTCAACTTCCTTAAGGTGTTCAAGATTCCCTGCGTAGGTTAACTTATCAATATTTACAACATGATAATCAGGGTGTTTTTCAGCAAAGTATTCTACAAAATTGGAACCTATAAAACCGGCTCCCCCGGTGATAAGTATATTTTTCATTTTATGCTTTTTTAATAGTATCAATACACTCTCTAAGGGCATCTTGCCATGGGCGTATTTTAATATTCAATAAATTCTCAATCTTTTCCGAATTTAATATGCTGAATTTTGGACGTTGAGCAAGTGTCGGGAATGAAGAAGTAGGAATTGGATGAATTTGACAATTCAACTCGGCAACTCTCATTATTTCTTTTGCAAATTCATACCAGTTACTTTCACCTGAATTTGAAAAATGAAAGATGTTTTTCTCTGAATCGATGTGAATATTCGTGCTAATAAGTTGAAGTATAGCATTAGCCAGGTCATGGGTGTAAGTTGGGATTCCAAGCTGATCATTTACCACATTTAAACTACCTTTTTCCTTTCCTAACCGAAGCATGGTTTTAAGAAAATTGTGGCCAAATTCAGAGTAGAGCCAGGACGTTCTAATTATGATGGATCGTGAAGGAGCGAAAGCTAAAAGTGCTTTTTCTCCATCTGCTTTTGAATGACCATAAACAGATTGAGGGTTAATTATATCATCTTCACGATATGGAATTGAATGCTTACCATCAAAAACATAATCCGTAGAAATGTGTATGATCCTACATTGTAGTTCTTCGCTCTCTTCAATCAGATTTATAAGTCCGTCTTTATTAATTTTAAAAGCCTCTTCCTTATCTTTTTCAGCATTATCAACAGCAGTGTATGCAGCACAATTAATGATGTAATCGGGTTTATTTGTAAGCAACGAAGACTTTATTGATCCTCGATCATTAATATCAAGATCATTGCGATCTGCAAAAATCAAAATACCATCAAATTTCTTAGATAGAGAGGCCAGAGATTGTCCTAGCTGACCATTTGCACCCGTTACTAGAACTTTAATCATTAAAGTTGTGTTCTGCGTTTTTAAAAGAAGGACTTTTTCTGTCTTTTTCGGAAAGAATAAGAGTTGATTTTTCAAGTTTCCAGTCAATAGCCAGATCAGTATCTGTTGGGTCAATTCCTCTTTCTGTCGCAGGGTCGTAAAGCCTATCACACTTATAAAGAACGGTTGCAGTTTCTGATAGAACAGAAAAACCGTGAGCAAACCCTGCTGGGACAAGAAATTGTTTTTTATTTTTTGCTGAAATAGTGATTCCAAACCACTTACCAAATGTGGATGAATTTTTTCGTAGATCTAAGGCAACATCATAGA
>JAUVAY010000066.1 GCA_030591505.1 Flavobacteriales bacterium
CTTATGTGCCTTATGTGCCTTATGTGGTTCAATTTGTAGATTAAAAGAAAAGACACAAAAAAAAGTGTGAACCTTTCTCAAGACTCACACTCTATATTGTTTCGCTCCTCCTCAAAGACTCGAACTTTGGACCCTCTGATTAACAGTCAGATGCTCTAACCAACTGAGCTAAGGAGGAGTTTCACTTTTATTTCGCCTACCCTTTCGGGATTTGCGTGTGCAATATTAATATGTTTTTATAAATCGGCAATGATTTTTAGTAAAAAATGTGGATATAAGGCATTAATATTTGTTGCTGTATATCACAGCTTTCAATTACATTTGCCAAAAATTAATAAAATGAGCTTACTTTCAGTTGGTACCGTTGCATACGACAAAATAGAAACTCCCTTTGGTCAAACAGATAAGATAGTAGGTGGAGCAGCCACTTATATTAGTCTTTCCGCTTCTTTTTTTGTTGATCAATCCAAAATAGTTTCTGTTATAGGAGATGATTTTTCTACAGATTTTTTGGCTAAGATGGAAAACAAAGGAATCAACCTGGAAGGATTGCAGATCAAAGAAGGCGAGAAATCATTTTTCTGGTCTGGAAAGTATCATTTCGATATGAATTCCAGAGATACCTTGGTTACCGACCTTAATGTACTGGCCGATTTTGATCCTGTACTACCGGAATCCTACCAAGGAAGTGATTTCTTAATGCTGGGAAATCTTTCTCCTGAAGTTCAAATGAAAGTGATAGATCAACTCACCGAGAGACCTAAACTAGTGGTACTCGATACTATGAATTTTTGGATGGACATTGCCTTGGATATGCTTCATAAAGTGCTTGAAAAAGTTGATGTTTTGACTATAAATGATGAAGAAGCACGACAATTATCAGGAGAGTATTCACTAGTATCTGCTGCAAGAAAGATCCTAAGTATGGGGCCAAAATTTCTTATTATTAAAAAAGGAGAACACGGAGCCTTGTTGTTTAATGATGATAGAATGTTCTTTGCACCTGCATTGCCTTTGGAAGAAGTAAAAGATCCAACAGGTGCTGGAGATACATTTGCCGGTGGATTTATTGGCTACCTAGCAAAAACGGGAGATATAAGCTTCGACAATTTTAAACGCGCCATCATCGTTGGTTCTGCAATGGCCTCTTTTACCTGTGAAGAATTTGGAACAGAAAGGTTGATGACTTTGACTAATGACGAGATCAATGATCGAATTAATAAGTTCGTAGAATTAGTGAACTTTAAGTTTTAGATAAAAATTTCAAGAACATTATCCGCGTAAATCTGCGGTAGAAAAGAAGGCTAAAGTTTTCCGTAGATATAATTAAAAGTGAGAATTAAAAACTCCTTACTCAAAACGAATAAGCAATTCATTTTTTTCCACTGCTTGCCCTTCAGAAACATATAGTTCAGCAATTACCCCTTCGCTACGAGATTTGATCACATTTTCCATCTTCATGGCTTCCAATATCATTAAAGGGTCTCCTTTTTGAATGGAATCACCAACCTGAACATCAATTTTAATAACCAAGCCAGGCATAGGTGACTTTAATTCCTTGATCTCTACTTTGGTCAGATTCTCCATGCCCAAACTTTTGATCAACTCATCGTACTTATCGATCAGTTCGGTAGAATAAGCAATACCATTAACTCTGATTTTTGGTTTCTTAGCATCATCACCTGGAAGAACCTGAATATTGTAGGCTTTACCTTCAATTTCAATGCGATAAAAATGATCTTCTACCTTAGCTACATCCAGGTCGAAAGCTTTCCCATTAAGTTTTCCTTTACCATCTATCGTATCGATATAAACTTGCATTTCTTGCTTATCAACTAGTACTCTCATCAGATTTGTATTAAGTCTCAAATAAAATAAAGGCACGAAGTTACTTTAGTATTGCTGAAGAAAAAAATGTATATAGTTCTGATTTATGAATTAGATTATTTAAAGCTAATAATTGTAAAACAAGAGTATTAAATTATTGAAATTCAATTCTTCGACGTTTTGTTTTTTATGTATAAAGAGTGTATTACAAGAGTATAAGCTAAGCACATTGTAATGTTTAAAAAGCAACTCCCTTTATTAGTCATTCACAAATAATAAGTTCTATTTTTCACAACGGATGAAATCATCGGAATTAATATTAGAAGTAAAAGACCTGACTATTCGATTTAAGCACGGAGAGGTATGGGACTATGTTGTCAAATCCCTCAATTTCGTACTTTTTAAAGGGGAAACTCTCGGACTAGTTGGTGAATCCGGGTCAGGGAAATCGGTAACTTCTATGGCATTGATGCGTTTATTCAAACGGTCAAAAAGTATTGATATCAGTGGGGAAGCTCTTTTTTATATCAATGATGAGGTAGTCGACTTATTAAAATGCAGCGAAAATGAGATAGAGAAATTAAGGGGTGACCGAATTTCTATGATTTTTCAAGAACCCATGACGGCCCTTAACCCCGTTAAAACATGTGGAAGTCAGGTAGCCGAAGTGCTTATAAAGCATTTAGGTTTAAAAAGGGCGCAAGCCAAGGAAGTTAGCATAGAGCTATTTAAAGAAGTTGAATTACCTGTACCTGCTAAAATGTTCGATCGCTACCCGCATGAATTATCAGGAGGTCAAAAACAGCGGGTGATGATAGCAATGGCCATGAGTTGTAAACCCTTGTTTCTTATTGCCGATGAGCCCACAACCGCACTTGATGTTACTGTTCAAAAACGGATACTTAAATTACTTGCCGATCTACAAAAGAATACCGAAACGGGCCTTTTATTTATCACACACGATCTGGGAGTTGTAGCAGATATTGCCGACAGAGTACTGGTACTTTACAAAGGAAATCTCGTAGAAGAAGGAATTACTTCCGAAGTGTTTAATAATCCAAAACATCAATACACAAAGGGCTTGCTCGCCTGTAGACCACCCCTCAATAAATACCTTGAATCTTTACCAACAGTAGAAGATTATTTAGAAGGGAAAAATGTAGAAGTGAAAGAAAGAAAGCCAGGATCAACGATAGATACTTCAAAGGTATTATTAAAGGTTGATGGATTAAACACTTGGTTTCCTACAAAGAAGAATTTATTTGGAAAAACAACCAAGTATTTTAAAGCGGTAAATGATATAAGTCTTGAGGTGTATAAAGGTGAAACCTTGGGGCTCGTTGGAGAATCGGGATGTGGTAAAACAACATTAGGAAGAACTATTTTGGGCTTGGTTCAGGCGAAGGATGGAAAAGTAATTTATGAGAATGAAGACTTGCTGTTAAAGAGCATGAAGGAGCTAAAACCCTTCAGAAAAAAACTTCAAATAATATTTCAAGATCCATTTTCTTCATTAAATCCAAAAATGAGAATCGGAAGAGCTATCGAAGAAGTGATGAGGGTTCATTCGTTAAAAACAGGTGCTAATTACAAACAAGATGTATTGAACCTGTTAAAGAAAGTACGACTCGAGGAGGAACATTATGATCGTTATCCTCATGAATTATCAGGAGGACAACGTCAAAGAGTCTGTATTGCAAGGGCCTTAGCAGTAAAACCAGAGTTTATTGTCTGCGATGAATCTGTATCGGCACTCGATGTTTCGGTTCAGGCACAAGTTCTTAATTTATTAAATGAATTGAAGAGGGAATTTGGATTTACTTATGTTTTTATTTCACACGACCTCTCCGTTGTAAAACACATGGCCGATCGAATAATCGTTATGAATGCTGGTAGAATTGTAGAACAGGGAAGTCCGGATGATATTTTTAAAAGACCTAAATCCATCTACACTAAAAAGTTCATTGAGTCTATTCCAGGCCAGTAGTTTTATACTTTATTGAATAGTCGATCCTTTCCGATTTTAAGATTACGAAAACTTCTCCTTACGACTTTTAATAATTCCGTGAAGTTTTTAATAAAACAATGCATTAAAATTGATCATTTTAGACCTTTATTGAACTCGGTGCAAATTTTATTCAAAAAATAAAATATTTTTGCGCCTTTAGGGTTATTAACCCGTATACTTTTATGAAATTTTGAAAAAATCTACTTTTCTTATAGGAGGCGTTATCTTATTGATTACTATAATCAACTCATGTTCGCGTACTAAGGATTCTTTTAGCAGTAGATTATACCACCAAACAACCACAAAATTTAATGGCTATTTCTACGCCAAAGAGAGCATTGATGAAGGAGTATCAACATTAAAAACGCGGCATATAGAGAACTGGAAAGAAATTCTTCCTGTGTTTGTATATGGCGATGAACAAGAAGCTAAAAGTGTTTATCCGCAGATGGACAGGGCGATCTTAAAAACATCTACAGTGATCGATCGGCATTCGATGACGATCAAGAAAAAAGAGGAGAACAAATGGATTAAGTACAATTACCTGACAATGGGTGAGGCCTACTTTTATAAAAAGCAATTCGAAGAATCGATCAAAGTCTTCGATTATATTATTAAACAATATAAAGACGAGGATATAAAATTCGAGGCTACTCTATGGATGGTGAGAGCTAAAATGGAAGAGGATGAATTCGGGAAAGCGTCTTCGTTGTTAAAGCTGTTACAAGAAGAGTCACAATTGCCCCAAGAAATACAATCCGACTTTAAAGCAGTCTATGCTGATTTTCATATTCGTAATGAGCGATTTGATAAAGGGATCGAGAAACTGGAGGAAGCCATTGTAGTAACAAAAGACAAAAAAACAAGAGCGCGATATACCTATGTATTAGCACAATTGTATGAAATAGAAAATAGAGGTAATGATGCTATTTCTGCTTATCAGCGGGTTGTAAAAATGCACCCTAATTATGAAATGGTCTTTTATGCATCCATCAATCAAGCGATGGCTTATAACAAACGAGATGGAAATAGTGAAGCGATCAAGAAGTTGCTTAAAAAAATGCTTAAGGATGGTAAAAACGTAGAATACTACGATCAAATATACTTTGCCTTAGCCACAATAGAACTCGAGGAGGATAATAAGGAATTAGGAATTGAGTATTTGATAGCTTCAACAAAAGCAACGGTTAACAATAATGAACAAAAAGGAATCTCTTTCATGACCCTGGGAGATATTTACATGGAAGACCGAGCATACAAAACAGCTAAATCTTATTATGATAGCACCTTAATTTTTTTACCACAGGATGACCTTGCTTATGAGGACATTGAAGACTTAGACGAAGGACTAGCTAGATTGATTGTTAACTTGGATGTGATCGCCTTGCAAGACTCATTGATTCATTTAGCTACGATCACTGATAAAGAAAGAGAAAAGATCCTCATGGCTATTATTGCGGCAGAAGAAGAGCAAGAAGACGAGAGAATTGCAGCATTAATTGATGGGAATAATGATGAAAACAGACAAGCTGTTGATAAATCTGTGCCACTAGGAAACTCCCGTAATTCTGGAGGAGGAAAAGGAGACTGGTATTTTTATAATCCAAGTTCTATGAGTTTTGGTTATTCTGAGTTTCAACGTTTATGGGGAAGCAGAACGCTTAAAGATGACTGGAGAAGATCTGTTGCATCAAGCCGGGGAATTACGCAAAACGATTTTGGTGATGACCAGTCAGACATGCCTTCGGAAACTTTTCAGCGAAGAGATTTAAAAAATTTGGAGGAGTATTTAGCAGATATTCCACTAACAGATGATAAAATGAAAGAGTCTGAATCGATGCTAGAAGAGGCCTTGTACAATGCAGGAGTTATTTACAATGAAGACCTTGATGATGTGGACAATGCGGTTGAAATGTTTGATGAACTAACACAGCGATTTCCTTCTAGTAAGCATTTAGCTACCTCTTATTACCAATTGTACCGACTCTATGTTAAGAAGGAAAATGAGGGTAATTATTTCGGTGCAGGATACCGCGATAATTCTGAATATTATAAAGGCGTTATTCTGGAAGATTTTCCTCTTTCTGAATACGCGAAGATCATAAGAAATCCAAATTACCTTAAAGAAGCAGAAATCGCTAAACGACGAAGAGAGGAAGATTATATGGCTACGTATCGAAACTTTAAGAGTCACCGATACAATACAGTATTAGAAGAATGCAACAGAGTAATAACGAGTGAACTTGAAAACCCATTTTTAGCAAAATATTATTTTATGAAGGCTTATATTGTTGGACGGCGTTCTGACAGAGCTAATTTTGAACGAGAACTTAACCTCATAGCAGATAAATTTCCTGATACTGATGAAGGAAAAGAAGCGGTGGAAATTCTAGCTCAGTTGAATAAAGACAAACTTAAAAGCCCTGATAAAAACGATAAGGGAAGTGATAAACCGGCGAAGAAAAGTGAATTCGTTGACAATAAAAAAGTAGAACACTTCTTTGCATTGATCTACCCAAACTCTAATGGGAATGTAAATAAAGTTAAAGTAGCTATCTCAAATTTCAACAAGAAATATTATTCGAACGATAAATTAAAGGTGACCAATTCATTTATTAATAAGCAGAATCAGATTGTGATAGTAAGAAGGTTTTCAGATGCTAAAAAGGCCTTATCTTATTATAATAATTTCATAAATGATGATGATAAGCTTGAGGAGATAAATGAAGAAGGTTTCATGATTTTTCTTATTTCTTCAAAAAACTTCACTAAATTGTTCAAATCGGGAAATATTGAAGGATATGATGCTTTTTTCCAAGAGACATATCTTTAATAATAGTTAGCACAATGTTTAAATCAAAAACTAAAAATCAAATGGCAAAGCAATCAGATATGAGTTCAGGGGATCGGGTCAATCAAATTGTTGAAGGAACCAAAATTGAAGGAACCTTAAGATCAGACGCTAATATTCGTATTGAAGGTACATTTAAAGGTACAGTTGATACAAAAGGAAAATTAGTAGTTGGACCTAATGGTATGATAGATGGGGAAGTTACTTGTCAGAACGCTGAGGTAGAAGGAAAAATTAAAGGAAAAGTAACGGTTGAAGATCTTCTTTCTCTAAAATCTTCTGCACGAATTGATGGAGAGATCTTTACTTCAAAATTATCAATTGATCCCGGAGCGTTGTTTAGTGGGTCATGTCATATGGGTAATAAAGTGAAGCAAATGAATCATGAGCACGAAACAAAACTCCAAGAGAAATCTGCCTGAATCGCTTATTAAGTATTCAGGGATGTCAACTAAGATAGCATTGGCTATTCTTGCCGGCGTTTATGGAGGAAAGTATTTGGATGAGTATTGGAAATTAGAAACCCCAATTTTTACCTTATTGTTATCGATGCTGGGACTTGCCCTTGCTATGTATATTATTATTAAAGAAACAAGACAATAAATGAAACTTCGTCAAACTGTTTTATTTCTCCTGGTGGCTATTGTCCTATGTATTATAACATGGCAAGCTTTTGAATTAAGATATCAAGAATCAGCACCATTATTTCTGTATATAAGTTATTTTATGTTTGCGGGTATGAGCATTCTAAGTCATTCACAGTTAATGAAAGCTGCTGAGTCTAAGAATGGACAGTTCGTTACCGTTTATATGGGCTTAACAGCTGTAAAAATGTTTTTGATCTTAACGGTTTTAACCATTTACCTCTGGTTTAATAAGGAGCATTTATTTGCCGTTGGTGTTTTTTATGCTGGGAGTTATTTATTGTTTTTAATAATTGATACAGCCACCCTTTTAAAGCAATTAAATTCAAGATAGAAAGCAGGCTTTTTGCTTTCTGTTTCTAGCCTAATTAGGAGCCGCCAAAAAAAAGCAGTAATCGTTTTAACATCAGGGATATTTGTCTACTTTTGCAATCCAAAATTTAGCGCAAATTTTAATTTTTATCGATGACTGTTGATACATTGAGATTTAAAGGATTAGGTAAAGCATTTGCAGTTTTTACCGTTTCTATTTTTTTATCTTTTGCTGCGTTTGCTCAGCATGATGAAGATTCGTCTCATGAAAGTGAGGATCAGAGTGAAGTTCATGAAGAACACGCCAATTCTGAAAAAAGTTTTAACGCAAGTGAAATGATCATGCATCACGTTTCTGATGCCCATGAGATTCATTTTGTTGGTGAAGGGGAAAATAGTATTGCGATATACCTTCCTGTTATTTTACAAACTAATGAGGGATGGGAATTCTTTTCTTCTTCTCATTTCTATCATAATCCTGTATCGATTAATGAGCATGGAGAAGAGTTCAGTTTCTTTAAGTACGAAGATTTTATTCTATTCCATGAGCATATCTATTACGCTAATGAAGAAGGTGGACTAACTTTAGAACATGGTCATGCTTTAAATGAATCACCTTTCGATATGTCCATCACAAAGAATGTTGCAGGTATTTTCTTTGCAATTTTCATTTTGTATTTTATTCTTAGAGCAACAGCAAAAGGCTATAAGAAAAACGAAGGGCATGCGCCAAAAGGAATACAAGCAGTGATGGAACCCCTTATTTTATTTGTTAAAAATGATGTGATATTGTCTTCATTTGGAGGCGACAAAGAAAGAGCTGATAAGTATACACCCTACCTATTGACAACCTTCTTTTTTATATGGGTAAGTAATATGTTAGGACTTATTCCTTTTATTGGAGGGTTCAATATTACAGGAACACTTGCTATTACATTGGTATTAGCTAGCTTTATTTTCTTGATCACAACTTTTAGTGGTAATAAACACTATTGGGGTCATATTTTATGGCCTGCAGGAGTACCGGCATTTGTAAAAGTAATTTTAGTGCCGATTGAAATTGCATCTATATTTATTAAGCCAACTGTATTGATGGTTCGACTTACGGCGAACATTATGGCAGGGCATATTATTATTCTTGCTTTTGTAAGTCTGATATTGATATTTGGAATGCAGAGTGCGGCAGTTGGTTATGGAGTGGGTGTTGGATCAACCATTTTTATGGTCTTCATGTACTTCATTGAACTATTGGTGGCCTTTTTACAAGCTTATGTTTTCACATTGTTAGCGTCTATCTATTTTGCAGACGCAACACAGAAAGCACACCATTAATAATTATAAAGGATTTAATTTTTAATCATAAATAAATAAAACACAATGGAATTATTAACAATTTTATTGCAAGCTGTAGCTGGAGCTAGCGCTGGATACGCAGGTATCGGAGCTGGTATTGCTGCTATTGGAGCCGGTATTGGTATCGGTAAAATTGGTGGATCTGCTTTAGAGTCAATGGCTCGTCAACCAGAAGCTACTGCAAGTATTCAATCAAACATGATCGTAGCTGCTGCCCTTGTTGAAGGGGTTGCACTTTTTGCTGTGATCGTTTGTTTGCTAGTTGTACTTGGCTAAAAACCTTATGACCCTGGCGGTTGGCTGGGGTCGTATTTTTGAATTTATTAAATCATAATACAACGATTCTATGTTAACGGTTAGTTACGGAACAATGATTTGGATGAGTATCGCGTTTATCGTGGTCCTTTTCCTATTGAAAAAATTTGCATGGAAACCTATATTAAAGGCCATCAAGGATCGAGAAGATCATATTGAGGAGTCTTTACAAATGGCTACCAAAGTAAAAAGTGAGATGCAGGAGCTTAAATCAAGTAATGAGAAATTATTACTAGATGCAAGAACCGAAAGAGACAATTTGCTTAAAGATGCTCGGACTACTAAAGATGAGATCATTCAAGAAGCGAAGACCAAAGCATCTGAAGAAGCCGACAAGATGATCGCTAGTGCAAAAGAAGCAATTGAAAATGAAAAGTTAGCAGCACTTACTCAACTTAAAAATGAAGTAGGTGTTCTTTCTTTAGAGATCGCAGAAAAAATTATTCGCGAACGCCTTTCGGATGATGCAAATCAAAATGAATTAGTAGCCAAGCTTTTAAGCGAGGTTAAATTGGAACAATAATATTCCTATGAAGAATCAAAAATTAGCGAAACGATATGCTTACTCCTTGTTAACACTGGCAACAGAGTTGAAAAAGGCTGATGCTATTTTTGCAGATATGCAAAGTATCGGTAGCGTTATTGATGAATCAAGAGAGTTGGAAGTGATATTGAAAAGTCCAGTGATAAAGAATTATCAAAAAATAAAGATCCTTAACTCGATCTTTGAAGGACGAATTGATATACTGACAGAAAAGTTCATCGCATTGCTTATAAAGAATAATCGTGAAACTTTCTTAAGTGAAGTGGTATATAGTTATGTTGATCTTTACAATTCACAGAAAGACATTAAAACAGCTTATATCACCACAGCTAAACCACTTAACGAAGAGAATTTAGCTAAGTTAAAAGAGATTACACGATTGATCAAGGCTGATTCGGTAAGTATCGTTGAGAAAATTGATGAGACGATCATCGGTGGATTTGTGCTTAATGTAGATGATTACCAGATCGATGCAAGCGTGAAATCAAAATTAAAAGAATTGGAGAGGGATTTCTCTTCAAATACATATATATCTGACTTTTAAAAAGTAAAAAATATGGCTCATTTGAAACCAGCAGAAGTTTCTGCTATTCTTAGAGAACAATTGGCAGGGTTGAAAACCGAAGCAGAGATTGAAGAGGTTGGTACTATTCTCGAAGTAGGAGATGGTATTGCCCGTGCTTATGGATTGAATAAAGTACAACTTGGAGAACTAGTTGAATTCAGTACCGGAGTTAAAGGTATTGTTCTTAACCTCGAAGAAGATAATGTAGGTATTGTACTTATGGGGTCTTCCACAGGTTTAAGAGAAGGAGAGACTGTTAAAAGAACAGGACTTATCGCTTCTATCAAAGTAGGTGAAGGAATGATAGGCCGAGTAGTGAATACACTTGGAGTACCTATCGATGGTAAAGGACCAATTGAAGGGGAAACCTATGAAATGCCTTTGGAGCGTAAAGCACCAGGAGTAATTTATCGTCAACCTGTTGATGAGCCACTTCAAACTGGAATTAAAGCGATCGATGCAATGATTCCAATTGGAAGAGGACAACGAGAACTGATCATTGGTGACCGTCAGACTGGTAAAACAACCGTGGCGATCGATACGATTATCAATCAAAAAGAATTTTACGATAAAGGGGAACCCGTATTTTGTATCTATGTGGCTTCAGGTCAGAAAGGATCTACGGTTGCAACCATCGTTAAAACATTAACAGATGCAGGCGCAATGGACTATACTGTTGTTGTTTCTGCCCCTGCAGCTGATCCTGCAGCACTTCAGTTTTATTCGCCTTTCGCAGGTGCATCAATTGGAGAGTATTTCCGTGATACCGGACGTCCGGCATTGATCGTTTATGATGATCTTTCAAAACAAGCGATCGCTTATCGTGAGGTTTCTCTTCTTTTAAGAAGACCTCCGGGACGTGAAGCATATCCAGGTGATGTATTTTACCTTCACTCCAGATTATTAGAACGTGCAGCGAAGATCAATCAAACAGATTCGATCGCTCAAAGCATGAACGACCTTCCAGATTCAATTAAACACCTTGTAAAAGGTGGTGGATCTTTAACAGCTCTTCCTATTATTGAAACACAAGCAGGTGATGTTTCTGCTTATATTCCAACCAACGTAATTTCTATTACTGATGGTCAGATATTCTTAGAGTCTTCATTATTCCTTGCTGGTATTCGTCCAGCGATTAATGTTGGTATTTCAGTATCTCGTGTTGGAGGTAATGCGCAGATCAAATCAATGAAGAAGATTGCGGGTACTTTAAAACTTGACCAGGCACAATACCGTGAATTGGAAGCCTTCTCGAAATTTGGTTCTGAATTAGATGCAGCAACTCAAGCTGTATTAGACAAAGGCGCAAGAAACGTTGAGATTCTTAAGCAAGCACAAAATTCTCCATTGACCGTACAAGACCAAATTGCAATTATTTATTGTGGTACGAAAGGTTTATTAATGGATGTTCCTGTTAAAAAAGTAAGAGAATTCGAAAAAGAATACCTCGACTTTTTAAAGCGTAATCACCAAAATGTATTGGATGAACTGGCTGCAGGTAAATTAACTGAAGAAGCTATATCAACAATGAAAAATGTTGTTAAAGAGCTTACAGCTAAGTATAAAAACTAAATGAAAGGGAGAAGTATTTCTCCCTAATTTAAAGTTGCAGTATGGCAAATTTAAAGGAAATAAGAGTTCGGATAACATCGGTTAATTCTACGATGCAGATTACGTCTGCAATGAAGATGGTATCTGCCTCGAAGCTAAAAAGAGCGCAAAATGCAGTTGAGCAAATGCGACCTTTCTCTGAAAAACTGAGTAAGGTTATGCAAAATGTTAGCGCGAATGCTGGAGAAACGGAGAGTGTTTACGCACAAGAAAGCGAGAAAAAGAAAGTGCTTATTGTAGCAATTTCTTCTAACCGTGGACTTTGTGGTGCTTTTAATGCTAATGTTCTTAAGAGAGTAAATGCATTATTGACAAATGAGCACAGAAATGCGGATGTTAGTGTATATGCAATTGGTAAGAAAATTACCGATGGAATAAAAGGAAGATTTCAGGAAAATATTGATGTATTACCTGAAGAACCTTTCCACGTTTTCGATGACCTTAAGTTTGATAATGCAGCGAAATTTGCAGATGCTATTCTTGAAGCGTACAGCAAAGGTGTTTTTGATTCAGTAACCTTGGTTTACAATAGTTTTAAAAATGCTGGTGTTCAAATTCTTAAAGCTGAACAGTTTTTACCGATTGAACAGAATACAGAAGAAGAAGCATCTTCAATTGACTATATTTTTGAACCTAATGAAGATGAAATATTGGAAGATCTTATTCCAAAATCATTAAAGATCCAATTTTATAAATCACTTTTAGACTCTTTTGCTTCAGAACACGGAGCGCGAATGACAGCAATGCACAAAGCAACAGATAATGCTGAAGAACTTTTAAAAGACCTTAAACTTACTTACAATAAACTTCGTCAGGCTTCTATTACTAACGAGATCCTTGAGATCGTTGGTGGAGCAGAAGCATTGGCAGGATAAGATTTACTAAAACATACTTTAAAGCCATTCCGAATAATCGGGATGGCTTTTTTTAACTAGCCTTCGCATTCCTGAACTACTGACCTTCTGATTTCTGTCACTTCACAATCACTCCTTCACAAACTTCCTAGCACTTCTATAGCCATTCTCGAGTTCTACTTGGATGATGTACATTCCTGGACTAAGTGAGCTTATATCGTATTCATGTCTCCCTGAGCCTGCCTGTCCGGCAGGTAGGCTTGTCGAAGGGTTTAGCAATAATGCTTCTCCCGTAATACTATAAATAACAATGTCAAATGACTCATTCATCTCTTTAATAAATGAAACTCTCAATTTGTCACTTGCTGGATTAGGAAAAATCTGAAAATCAAAATCTCTAAGTGACTCTTCTTCTATTTCATCAGCCAATTGACAACCGGGTTCTAAACAACCAAATTCATCCACTTTAATAACAATAGCTGCTGCAATACCAGTTGGATAAATATTACCCGAAGTACTATAGTAGTATCCCGTTAAAATAAAACCATCATCTGAAGTAGTTGAAAACCCATTAATCTGCGTTTCTTGCCAATCGGCAGTATTTTCTTCGTACTGAGGATGTGTATAATAGCGTTTCCAAATTAAACCTCCTTCAAAATCAATTTTTAGTAGAAATCCATCAATATTTGTACTTCCTCCAATTATATATCCATCATCTACTTTTATCATTTTTCTAATGGTGTAATTTAGTCCCGTCCCCCATTCATTAATGGGTAGGTCATCATATAAGCTCACTTCCCAAAGTACATTCCCTTCACTATCAAACTTGACCACCCATATTGTATTATCAGGATTAAACGGTTGATTAAATTCTGCAAATGCAGGGTCAGAATAAGCAGTGATATAATTGCTGTCGTTAGACTGAATTACCCAGCCAGCAATTATATGGTAATCCTCATCTCCGGGGTGATAGCGGTATTCCTCAAAACCCAAGTCATCGGTTTTTATTATTACCGTTTTTTCATAAGCCATGCTTCCCGATCCAGCTGAATTCCAAAACTCCTGACAAGTGAAAAAATAGCCTCCATCCAAGGAGTTTTCAATTTGATATGGAAGTAAAATACAGTCACTGCCACAATAGAAATTTCGAGACCAATGAACATTACCAAGGGTATCCATTTCAACAAGCGCAGAATGCTGGGTCATTGAATTATCACGAAAATGCCCTCCCATTACTAACGTACTATCATCTTTAGCATTCATCAACCTAAAAACACTTCCAGTTTCGCCAATATCAAAAGGTTGGCTTGTAGAGATCTCTGAAAAATCGGAATTAAACTTAGAAAGAAGACCATAATTATATCCATTTCCTTCTCCTTGTATTGCACCTGCGATATAATGACCACTTACACTATTGTCATAGAATATGTCCGTAATAGTTGCTGTATCTACCTGAAAAACCCAACTATTCAAGGTATCACCTGATAAACTAATATTATGAAAGTAATACCAGTTTATTGTTTGTATAATGGATTCTCGTGCGATTAATAAATAGGAACTGTCTTTTTCAACTACATTAACTCCATTACTTTGATTTCGAAAAACGGTATAGAACTGTTCCTGAGCAATCACAGAAAGTTGCAGAAATAAAAACACTACTAAAATTAACTTCTTCATAAAAAGTGATAGTCCTGTCTCTAAAAAAGAGACAGGACTAAGGTAGTTATTTTGCTATTACAATTTTCTGGCTTTCTTGTATTTCCGATCCGATATAAAAAGTACAGATATATTGGCCGCTTGCCCAAGAGGAAACTTCTATTAATACTTGATTTTGGGCGTTTTTAAGTGACTTGCTCACTATTACTTTTCCTTCACTGTTGCTTATTGTCATTAGTGCATCTATCTCACTATCTCTAAGGCTATAATCAACTGTAACAAAATCTTTAGCAGGATTAGGGTAAACAACAAAATAATCTGTCAATTCATCTTCTGTTTTTTTATTGCTTTTGTTGCTCTTTTCTCCCTCAACAGGCCAGTTCAAGGGTTCATTGTATTCTAGTTTATTATTGAGCTTAAGAAGCACCATAGCATTACTTGAAATTGTATTGCCTAAGTAACTATACTCCAATAGTTGTGCAATGTCTGCACTATCCAATGTAGCCATGTTTTTATCAGCCAATTTCCAATTATTAATTAGGGTTCTATAGCTAACAAAATCATCATGATAATCTTGTTCTATAGCAGTCAGACCATAAGAGTCAATTACTTCTAGTAGTGCATTTGCTAAAACAGCATCATTGTTTTCATCATAAAAAGATACAAGTTTATAGTCAAAATTTATATCTCCCGTATTGGAATATAAGCTCACAATATCCGCACTTCTATCATTCACAGTATCCTTACTATAAATATGAAAAGCCTCAGTAATGGCTTTGTCCATTCTTCGTTTGCTTTTGGCAATGGATAACTCTAAATACTCTTTAGGTGATAGATGAGTTAAACCCTGATCGATTTGATCACGCATATATTGAGGTAGTTGATTGCTTCGGTTATCGAGATTATCTTGTACTTCACTTGATTTTGCGGCTTGTGGGTTAGCGACTAACACATTTCTAATCATCCCTTGCGAAAAACCATGGCCGTGTTGGACCATAGGTTTTTTAATCTTGACATGTGGTTAAATTTTTAATTGAGATTAATACTGTCTTGAAGTTCGGGGATTTTTATACCTCTTCGACATAAATCCAAAAGTGTAATTCAATATAAAAGCCACTAATTAGCTGAAAATTAGTATTTATAGGGGGGGGTAGCGCGTTTATGCGGCATAAAAAAAATTGAAAAATACGTGTTTTTACGGATGTGAAAACGGTTGTTTTATCGTAGAAAATAAATGTGTAAAAGTGCTGTTTCGGCGTTTATTTAGTTGTGTAAGCGAAATCTGATTTGTATGACCCCCTGTTTTTATGTCAACCACATCAATAGTCACATTCTTTGCGTGAGATACCTGTTATACTATTTGCCTGGATTTTTCAATTGTGTTGCAAGTCAAAGACCACCCAATATTTTTTTGTTAAAATAATTTAATCCCCTACGATAAACTATGCTAAATCTCAAATTCGTTTATCTTTATGCCTTTAATAAAATACCTCAAATAAATTGAGGTATTTGGTCCTTACAACAGTGAATATGAATTATCAAAAATGGAATGTGATCGCCGGTTGGGCGGTTTTCTTCATAGCATCTTTCGTTTATATATCTACAATTGAACCAACTGCCAGTTTTTGGGATTGTGGAGAATTTATTGCTTCGGCATATAAACTCGAAGTAGGTCACCCTCCGGGAGCTCCTTTGTTTATGCTATTGGCTCGATTTTTCTCCATGTTTATGCCATTGGAGTACGTAGCAGCTTCTGTTAATACTCTGTCTGCTCTGAGTAGTTCATTTACGATCTTATTTCTCTTTTGGACAATAACAGCCTTTGCAAAAAAACTAGCCAATTTGAATGGAGAATTTTCTGATTCCAAGAAAATGGCTGTCGTGTTTAGTGGTATTACTGGTGC
>JAUVAY010000166.1 GCA_030591505.1 Flavobacteriales bacterium
AACCCGAAAAGGGAGGAAGGTCTGATACACAAAATAGTCAAATAGACTAAGTCATCGTCTAGTTCACCTTCTACCCTTGGTTCTTTGGTTTAATTACCTATAAATTTAATAAGGCTAATCTAAAGGTCATAGTGGTTATTTTAAGATGTAAATATTTCTACTAATCACTAAATATTATCTCCTTATATATATACTTCTTGGAAATCCACCTTTATCAATAATAAATTGTGAATTACCCATCTCACACCTAAAAAACTCCTTTCGAAAATCATGTATTTTGGCTGCCGCTTTACATTAACAATGTTAGTGGGGCCTACTTAACATTATTTAACACCGATAGGTCTTCTAATTCCTATCGATTATTTTTTTTTGTAGAATTAAACTAAGTACAAATTTTCATCAATGAACGAATTAGCAGGAGAAACATCAGGAAGCGTTGACATCAAAAAGCTTACAGAAAAAATTGAAAAGGAAAGTGCATTTGTAAATCTTCTTGAATTAGAAATGCGTAAGGTAATTATCGGTCAGGAAGACATGATCGAAAAATTGCTATTAGCTTTATTATCAAATGGTCATATTTTGTTGGAAGGAGTTCCAGGCTTGGCAAAAACACTTGCAATTACAGCCCTTTCTAAAGTCGTTGATGTTGATTTTAGTAGAATTCAGTTTACACCTGACTTATTACCTGCCGATGTTATTGGTACGCAGATCTATAATATGAAGAAGGAAGAGTTCTCGATTAAAAAAGGACCTATCTTCTCAAATTTCGTTCTCGCAGATGAGATCAACAGAGCCCCCGCAAAAGTACAGTCAGCTCTACTGGAAGCGATGCAGGAAAGACAGATCACTATTGGAGCTGAGACTTTTAAGTTGACCGAGCCCTTTATGGTTCTCGCTACACAGAATCCGATTGAACAAGAAGGTACTTACCCTCTTCCTGAAGCACAGGTAGATAGATTTATGCTAAAAGTTGTGCTTGATTATCCAAAACATGAGGAAGAAAAGCTAATTATCAGAAGCAATATCTCTGCTGGAAAATACCCTGAACCAAATAAAGTTGTTACGGCAAAGGACATTATTAAAGCGCGTGAAACGGTTAGAGAAGTGTACCTCGATGAAAAGATCGAACAATATATCGTTGACATTGTTTACGCTACACGAAAACCTAAAAATTATGGCCTCGATAACCTAGAAGGACTTATCTCTTTTGGAGGTTCTCCAAGAGCAAGTATCTCCATGGCAATTGCATCAAAAGCTTATGCATTTATTAATCATCGGGGATATGTGATCCCTGAAGATGTACGTGCTGTTTGTCATGATATCCTTCGTCACAGAATTGGTTTAACCTATGAAGCAGAAGCGGAAGAGATCACTGTAGTGGATATTATTAATCAAATATTGAATAAAGTAGAAGTACCGTAGATATAACTTCATGTCAGAAAGGACTGCAGAAATATTAAAAAAAGTCAGACGAATAGAGCTGAAAACACGTGGACTCTCGAAACAGTTGTTTACTGGAGAATACCACTCTGCCTTTAAAGGAAGAGGAATGGCATTTAGTGAAGTTCGAGAATATGTGGAAGGGGATGATATCAGAACGATAGATTGGAATGTTACCGCCCGATTTGGTCATCCTTACATAAAAATATTTGAGGAGGAACGCGAATTGACGGTGATGTTACTCGTTGATGTAAGTGCCTCTGATTCCTTCGGAACAAGAGATATAAAAAAAGATATGATCACAGAAATTGCTGCTGTACTGGCTGTTTCTGCTATTCAAAATAACGATAAAGTAGGCATGATCCTTTTCACCGACCAGGTTGAGAAATTTATTCCTCCGAAAAAAGGTAAAAGTCATATTCTAAGAATTATACGAGAATTACTTGAATTCAAACCTTCACATAAACGAACCGATGTGGCAGAAGCTATCAAGTATTTCTATAATGCAATCAAAAAGAGAAGTATTGGCTTCATAATTTCTGATTTTCTGAGTGGTGATTTTAGAGATGAACTGAAAATGGCTAATCGTCGCCACGATGTTATCGCACTTCAAACCTACGATCAAAGAGAGTTAGAATTACCCAAAATGGGCTATGTACAGTTTAGCGATCCCGAAACCGGTGAATTACAATGGGTAAATACTTCGAAGAAAAGCATTAGAGAAGGCTATGCCAAAAATGCGAAAGATCATTTTAAACGAGTAGAAGAAACGTTTAAAAAATCAGGAGTTGATTATGCACAATTGCAGACAGGAGAGTCCTATATCACTCCATTGTTGAACGTGTTTAAAAATAGAGGATAAGTGAGAGTCGAAAAGCATGTTTTTGTTACACTGTTAAGTATTTTCTTTTTCGCTTTGCCATTTGCAAACGGACAAGTAGATGTTACGCTTCGTACAGATACAAATCATATCCGAATTGGTGAACAAATAGGGATCAAACTACTTGTGATCGATCACTCCAATAATACACCCGAGATTATTTGGCCTTTTGCTGTGGATACACTGAGTAAATCTATTGAGATTATTGATGTACTTCCCATAGATACACAAATTTTTGATGAAGAAACAATTTTGATGCAACAGTGGTACATCACTTCATTTGATACTGGTTTTCATACTATTCCAGCTTTTGAATTTGTGGTTGATGGGGAAGAAAAGAAAACAGATCCTTTTCTTATCCAAGTTGAAACGGTAAAGGTTGATACAACACAAGCTATTAGAGTTATTAAAGGTGTTGAAGATGCTCCAATTAGTATTTTCGAATGGATGAAGCATCATTGGAAATGGTTTGCTGGACTTTCAATATTACTGATTCTCCTTTTTGGGATCTACCTCATCATTAAAAATAAGAATAAAGAACTTAAACTTCCAACTAAACCTCCCAAACCGATTATACCTCCTTTCCAATTTGCAATGAAACGCCTCACGAAATTAGAGGAAGGTAGATGGTGGCAAAATGGAGATGTAAAGTATTATCATTCAGAAATTTCGGAAATACTTCGAGAATACCTCGAGCATGAATTCGAATTTAATGCCTTAGAACAGACCACAAGAGAAGTTATGCGATCGATACGTCTTACTTCAATTGATAAAACACAACAAAAACACCTGAATAGATTATTGCTGCTTTCCGACCTTGTGAAGTATGCAAAAGAAAAACCATTGGCTTCTGAAAATGAAGGTATGATGACTCTAGCAATTGAGTTTCTGAAAGTAACTAAGCCTATTGAAGAAAAAATAAGTGATGATAAAGATGTAAGTGATGAAGCATAGGTTATTAAAAATACTGCCTGATCTGATTGCCCTTCTTTTGGCAAATATCATTGTGATATGGTATTGGTTTGAATCTACCCGCAAGTTTGAATTCAATAATCCTGAATTCCTTTGGTTATTATTGATTGTTCCTATTGTAGGAGTATGGCTTATCTATAAAAGATTCAAAGAGCATCCAACGGTAATATTGAGTTCATTTGGTTTTATACCTGTACAACGATTCCCTTTTTCACGAATAATGTACGCGCTAAGTTCGGGCTTAATATTGGTCTCTATTGGTTTGTTCATCATAGCTATAGCACGTCCGCAGACAAGTCGATCGTGGGAGAATATCTCTACTGAAGGTATTGATATCGTGATCGCAATGGATATTTCAGCTTCTATGCTAGCCAAAGATTTCGATCCTAACCGACTAGAAGCATCCAAAAAGGTTGCTAAGAGCTTTATTGCTGAGCGACCAAACGACCGAGTTGGGCTTGTGGTGTACGAAGGAGAGGCTTTTACGCAATGTCCGCTGACTACCGATCACCGTGTTCTTACCGACCTGATGAACGATATCAAAACCGGTATGGTTGAAGGTGGTACCGCAATCGGATCAGGATTGGCTACAGCCGTGAACCGACTGAAAAAAAGTGATGCACAAAGCAAGGTTGTTATTCTCCTAACCGATGGTGTAAATAATTCAGGTAACATCCCTCCTATCACTGCAGCTGAAATAGCTTCCGAATTCGGAATAAGAGTGTATACGATCGGAGTAGGTTCAAAAGGAAGAGCTATGTCTCCGGTAGCTATGGCGCCAAATGGACAATATAGATACGACTTAGTTGAAGTGAAGATCGATGAAAAAGTTCTGCAAAAAATTGCTGAGCTCACCGATGGTGAATACTTCCGTGCTACCAACAATCATTCTTTAGCTGAGATATATCAGGATATTGATAAACTTGAGAAAACAAAAATTGAAGTCACACAACATTCTAAAAAGTTAGATCGTTTTTTTAACATAGCGCTAATCGCTTTTGGACTATTGATCTCTTCCTATATTATTAATACACTAGTATTACGCTTTACGCCATAAATAATGAGCAAGAAAAAAGTAACATATAACATCACTAATCAACTCATTGCACTTGTTGTAATTGAATTGATCTTCTGGGGATTGTTCTTTCTTTCTCTATTGATGCTTCGCAACTGGCTTCCTGGTTTCCGACTGCAAAACCCAAAGATGTTAAGCCTGCTTTATTTTATCCCGGTTATGATCGCCGTATATATCGCTGACCTTACAATGAGAAACAGCGGTCTTAAACGTTTTGCAAAAGCATCTTTGTTAAAAACCCTTATCCCTGATTTTACTGCAGGTAAGAAATTATCCCGGTTTATACTCTACCATTTTTCTATTGCATTTTTTGTTATTGGAATCGCAAACCCGCAAATGGGATCAAAAATTGCAGAAGGAAAACAAGAGGGAATTGATATTATGCTGGCATTGGATGTATCCAATTCAATGATGGCAGAAGACCTTAAACCCAATCGCCTACAACGTGCTAAATTAGCAATAGAAAAGCTTGTAAATCGCTTAGGTGGAGATAGAGTAGGGATTATCGTTTTTGCAGGTAATGCTTATGTTCAGCTGCCGATTACTACCGATTATTCAGCAGCAAAGTTATTTCTAACAGGAATTGATAATAATATCGTTCCCGTACAAGGTACAGCAATTGGTAAAGCTATTGACCTTGCTATGGAATCCTTCAACTTTGAAGACTTAAGTTCAAAAACCATTATCATCTTAACTGACGGTGAGAACCATGAAGACGATGCAATAAAAGCTGCAGAATCTGCCTATGAAAAAGGGGTGGTCATAAATACTATTGGAATGGGATCAATTCAAGGTTCACCTATTCCTATTTATAGAAATGGTAAGCAGGTCGACTTTAAAAAGAATCGCAGTGGAGAAACCATCATCACAAAATTAAATAATAAAATGCTTCAAGATATTTCTGAAGCTGGAGGAGGAACCTTTATTAGAGCCTCTCAACAAGAAGTTGGACTGGGGATACTTCTCGACAACCTCGACCAAATGGAAAAAAAGGAATTTGGCTCGGTGGTATATACTGAATATGAAAGTAGATTTCAATTCTACCTGGGAATTGGATTGCTACTATTACTCATCGATTTATTATTATTCGATAAAAAACAAAAATGGAAAGATCTGGTTATTTCATCCGACTATTAATAGCGGGTGTATTTATTATAACGTCTTTGCTTACTTCTGCGCAAGAAGAAAAATTTCTTGTCAATAAGGGTAATGTTGCCTACAATAA
>JAUVAY010000196.1 GCA_030591505.1 Flavobacteriales bacterium
ACTACCGAAATATTATAGGTCTTACGTATTGGGTGGGTTTGGACTCTATGCATCACCAAAAGCGGAATTATATTTTAATAGTTTACGAAACAGAAACTGGAATTATGGTTTTGATGCGAAACACTTTTCGAGCAATGGTGGAATAAAAGACGTGCCTTCATCGGCTTATGGAAATACCAATGCTACTTTTTGGGCAACGCATTTCCTGAAAAAATCGGCCTTTACCTTTAGCGGAGTTTATAAAAACAATAAGGTACACTACTATGGTGGAACAGAAAAACTTGATTCTACCTTTACAAAAGAGCAAATTGAACAAAAGGTAAATTCAGCCGATTTTAAAATGAGTGCTAGGAGCTTTTTTAAGGACACTTCTAAAATAAACTACATTATTAACGCACGTTATAAGTACTTAAAAGATCATTTTGAAACAAAAGAACATCGAGCAAGGGTAGATGGACACATATTAGGAATGTATTTAAATCAATACTATGATCTGGAATATATTGTCGATTATAATTCAACCGCCTCAGTACTATCCAATTTAGGAGATAATAACCTTGATACACTAACATCTTCAACTCAACAAAACACACTGGTAGGAATCAATCCTGCAATTGAGCTACATGGAGATAAATGGAAGATCATGGCGGGTGTAAATATGTATTTTGATAATACAAGCTTTCATTTTTACCCAAGAGCTGAGGCCTATTACGAATTATTTGATAAATTATTCATTCCATATATCGGACTAAATGGAGGCATGAAGAAAAAAACATTTGGCGAATTCTTCAAAGAAAATCCTTTTGTGATCTCTTCCGTTAGCATCTTAAATACCAATCAAAAATTCTTCATTTATGGTGGACTTAGGGGGAAGCTTGCATCAAAGGTTAGTTTCGATTTTAAAATTGGTCATGAAGAAATAGATAACATGCCGCTTTTTGTAAACGATACAAATTATAGTGCCCAGAACCGTTTTACTATTCGTTACGATAAAGTGAAGATAAATTCCGTTTATGGAGCTTTAAAATATTCTAATCTTGATAAGTTAAGTATTGGACTAAGTGCAAAGTATAATCACTATCAAAGTACCAATGAATTATATGCATGGCACAAACCAAATTTAAAAATTGATCTAAGCGCTGATTATAACCTATCCAATAAGTTTTTGGTAGGTTTAAACATTTACTATATCGGAAGTCGAAAAGCAGCTTCTTACTTAGCAATTGATGGAATAACTCCAGATCAGGGAGTATATGTTGTGGAGTTAGACTCCTATGTTGATGCAAATTTGAAATTTGAGTACCGATATACTCAACGTCTTTCCGGATTTATCAATATTAACAACTTATTTTCAGCACAATACGACACATGGTATTTATACAAAGTACAGCCATTTTTCGCTATGCTGGGAGCCACTTATTCATTCTAGAAATAGAAGTGTTAATTACTTGTGAAAAAAAGGAGCTTTATTATGCTTCTTTGCCTTTTAAATAAAGGCTTTTATGCTATTTTTGTTTGTCATTAAAATAAGGATATTAGAATGAGTGATCAAAATCAAAATAAAGAAAGTAAAAACGAGTATTCAGCTGGTAATATTCAGGTACTTGAAGGACTGGAAGCGGTAAGAAAAAGACCTGCAATGTATATTGGGGATGTTGGAAATAGAGGTCTGCATCACTTGGTATACGAAGTAGTAGATAACTCCATAGATGAAGCGCTAGCAGGATATTGTGACACGATAAGTGTTAGCATTAATGTAGATAATTCAATAACTGTAGTTGATAACGGAAGGGGGATTCCAACAGGAATTCATCCGAAAGAAAAAAGATCAGCATTGGAAGTTGTAATGACTGTTCTTCATGCCGGTGGTAAGTTTGATAAAGATACTTACAAAGTTTCCGGTGGATTACACGGTGTTGGGGTATCATGTGTAAATGCACTTTCAAAACACCTTCATGTTGTTGTTCAACGAGAGGGAAAGATCTTTGAACAAGAGTATGTTAAAGGATCTCCGCAATATACTGTAAGAGAAATTGGTGATTCTGATAAAAATGGAACGGAAGTTACTTTTACTCCTGACGATTCTATTTTTGAAGTTGATGAATACAATTATGATACTTTGGCTGCTCGTATGCGTGAGTTATCCTATTTGAATAAAAAGGTTAGGATAACACTTACGGATAAGAGAAATCAAGACGATGAAGGCAAGGATATTTTTGATGAGTTTTATTCAGAAGGAGGATTATTAGAATTTGTTAAGTTTTTGGATGAGACTCGTCCTTCATTGATAGAGGAACCTATCTATATGGAAGGTGAGAAAAATGGCATTCCAGTTGAAGTGGCTATGGTTTATAATACTTCTTTCTCGGAAAACATCCACTCTTACGTAAACAACATTAATACCCACGAAGGAGGTACGCATTTAAGTGGTTTTAGAAGAGGACTTACTGGTACACTTAAAAAGTATGCAGAAGATAGCGGAATGTTATCTAAGTTGAAATTTGAAATTGCCGGAGACGATTTCCGAGAAGGCTTAACGGCTATTATTTCGGTTAAAGTTCAGGAGCCTCAATTCGAAGGACAAACAAAAACAAAACTGGGTAATAGAGATGTATCACCGGCTGTTAGTCAGTCCGTTTCTGAAATGCTACGTAATTATTTGGAAGAACACCCTAATGATGCTCGCCAGATCGTAAACAAGGTTATTCTTGCAGCTCAGGCTCGTCATGCAGCTAGAAAAGCAAGGGAAATGGTTCAGCGTAAAAACGTGCTTACGGGCGGTGGACTTCCTGGGAAACTAGCGGATTGTTCGGATAAAGATCCAGCGAACTGTGAAATATACCTTGTAGAGGGAGATTCTGCGGGTGGTACTGCAAAACAAGGACGAGATCGATTCTTTCAGGCTATCATGCCATTAAGAGGAAAGATCCTGAATGTTGAAAAAGCAATGCAGCATAAAGTCTTTGAAAATGAAGAAATAAAAAATATCTATACTGCCTTAGGGGTAAGAGTTGGAACTGAAAATGATATTCGAGAGCTGAATCTTGAAAAACTTCGATATCATAAAGTGATCATCATGTGTGATGCCGATGTAGATGGTTCGCATATTGAAACGCTGATTCTCACCTTCTTCTTCAGACATATGAAAGAGATGATAGAAATGGGATATATTTATATCGCTACTCCTCCACTCTATCAGGTGAAAAAAGGAAAGCAATCAAATTATGCTTGGAGTGATGATGACAGAGATCGTCTTATCAATGGTATGAAAGGAGCCGGAACCGAAAGCAGTGTGCACGTACAACGATATAAAGGTCTTGGAGAAATGAACGCTGAGCAGCTTTGGGAAACAACAATGAATCCTGAGTCGCGAACCCTAAGGCAAATAACAATAGAAAATGGTGTAGAAGCAGATCGTGTTTTTGCAATGTTAATGGGAGATGAAGTTCCACCTAGAAGAGAATTTATCGAGACTCATGCTAAATACGCTAATATTGATACTTAATAGTTAAGTACTAACTATTCAAAATAGTAAAGGTGATTACAAATTGTAGTCACCTTTTTTATTGAGGTAAATAAAAATATTAAGGTTTCACGCAACGCTTACGCTAAAGCTTCAGCGCCAGCGTAAAGCGCGCAAAGATCAACGCGAAGGGCGCAATGAAAAAAGTCTAAAAAGAAGCGATTTGTATATGTAAATCCCGAAAGGAAGATAGAGTTGTAAGAAAAATTAGTGCAGCAAGGAAGGTCTTTCTATTATAGGGTGGTAATGAAAAGAAAAAACTCGATAATCGTCTATAAACCAAAACTGCGATTGCTCCCTTTTCCGATCGCTTTCGGAATTGCTGCACTAATCAACATAAATCCTACTTCACAAATGTAAACGAAGAATAGCTA
>JAUVAY010000198.1 GCA_030591505.1 Flavobacteriales bacterium
CTACTAAAACAAGCGTTACATCTTCATATTTAATACTTATCAGGGAAATCAAAAATAATACAGCTAAGGCACCTAAAACCGCTCCGATGAGTACGCTTCCACTTCCCATACTTATACCCAATCCTCCGCCTGAAAGTAAGATCAATGCCACTCCTAAACTGGAACCGGAAGTAATTCCCAAGACGGAAGGACCAGCCAGGGGGTTTCTAAATAAGGTTTGCAATAATAATCCTGAAAGAGCTAATCCGGCTCCACTTAAAATTGCGGTGATGTTCCTTGGTACACGGATCTTATTGATAATTAACTGATGACTATCACTCATTTCTTCAAGGCCTAATAACTCATTGATAGGAATAGTTACCGACCCGAGTGTAAGTCCAAGGAAATACAATAGCACCAATGCAAGAAAAAGTAATATAAGGATGCCGTTTCTTTTCAAGCCAATTAATTAAAGGATTGAAAATATACAAATTGATGTTCAGGAAAGAGTTCTGGATGAAATATTTTTCCTAAATCTTTTAAAATTACATTCGGCTCAAGGTTTGCCCTTCCAAAATAATCACTCTCAAAAGTATTGCTATAGAAAAAATTCAATTCTAATTCTTCAGCCAGTTCTTTCATTCTTCTGTCTCCTCCTAAAAAATCATCCAAGTTTGTCGATCCTTCTTTAGCCAAGATCATTCCCCAATGATCGATCTTATCCATCTTTTCGATCAGCGACTCTGAATCGATATGCGTATTTCCCTTCCCTTTCAGGTTTTTAAAAATATAGTCCGCACCAGCATCATTAAACAAAGAGGAAATCAGTGATTCACCACCTGGCACATACCAGGTTCCTTGATAATAACTTCCAAACATCACTGAAGGACGATCACTTTTGCTTTCAATTTTCTGCTTTGTAGCGAAATACTCTTTTTCAATTTCATTAAAGATCTGCTCTGCCTGTCGTTCTGCATTAAAAAAGAGGGCGAAATACTTGATCCACTCAGCACGGGCCAAGACATTATTCTCGAGGTATTCGGCACTAAATACCACCGGAATATCCAATTCTGATAAAGAGTTTACAGCTAATTGATCAAAAATATTGGCCATCAACAAAGTAGTATTCGCTTGCAGTAATAACTCAACATCCAATTGACCAGACCGCGTTATTTCCATCGTCCAACCTTCTTTTATTTGTTTACTTAGCAATGAATCCTTAATAAAATCTGCATGTCCAACACCAGCAATAGTATTGGCTTTATTCAAGGCTGTTAAGTAGGCTACTTGAGTTGTTGACAGACATGATGTTGAAGCCAAAGGAACACTGATCATCTGATCATTTTCATTCATCTCCGGAACCTTCGTGCCTTGTTCTACCAGAAAATATCGTTTAACAAGTTGTGTACTATCCAAGTCATTATAAACTTCAAGGATCTTATAGCTCTTATGATAACTTACCATAAACCCCTTAGCATAGTTCAACTTGGTTTTAGAAGGGTAATAGTCATACCTATTTTGATCTTCATTCGACTCCGATGTACATGAAGAAAATGCGAAAAGCAATACTATTGCTAAATAAAAAGGCCGGCTAAAACCGACCTTATATAATTTTATAGCGTTCACAACTTTAAAATTAGTCTACTCTATTATCGGAACTTGAGATATAATTTGGAAATCCAAAAGAATACTCACTTGGTTATCGATCTGATAAAGTTTACCGGCTTTTCTAGTTGGAAGAACTTTCTTAATTTTTTTATAATAGGTCTTACGGATTTTCAATCGCTGCATATCAATATCCATGGCTTTATTCACTAGATCATCGATCTTCGCATCATCAAGCTCTGCATAATTCTCAGAATAATCTTTCAGAAGCTTCATATCTTCATCCATAAGGGTATTTTTCTCATCCATAAAAGAATTAAAAACAGGCCAAAAAGCTTCTGCTTCCTCATCACTAAAAACAAGGGTTTCGATAATAATGGATTTATACTCCATTTTCAAATCGGATTTAGCCAGTTCCCACATATCTGCTTCACTTTGAGCCGATACGGACAAAGAAGCAATTACTAATGTAATTATTGCAATAATATTTCTCATTTTCTCAGTTTAATTAGTGTGTTGCAAAAGTAGCCAAAAATATTTTTAAACTCAAAATCCACCTCTATACTTATCCCAATGAATTTAAAAGTTCTAAATCTCAAACTTAAAAAACATTCAAGCTCTTAAAACAACATTTCAAAGCAAAAACTTGATCGTTTTACATGATCTATTATCATCTTATCAATTCCGACAGAACAGCCTACCTTCTAGTCAGGTCTCGACAATTTCCGCTGATATTTCTGCGTAAATCTGTAGGAGATTTATTACACCAAGGCACTTTCGATTGCTATCCGAACAAGATCGGCTGTATTTCTCGCTTTTAATTTCTTCATAATATTGGTTCGGTGGGTATCTACAGTGCGGGTACTGATAAAAAGAACATCAGCAATAATTTTATTACTGTTTCCTTTTACAATATTTGAGATAACTTCAGTCTCTCTTTTTGTTAGCGTAACAATGTTCCCTATTTTTCTTTCAGGGTTTTTCGCACCAATCAAACTATCGGTAATGATGCGTGTTACCTCAGCATTGTAGAACATGTTCCCTACAGCAATTTCTTTGATTCCCTTTATAATATCCTCATAATCTGCATCTTTAGGGAGGTAGCCCATTACCCCAGCTTCCACCGAACGAAGTATGTAAGCCTCATCGTTATACATAGATAAGATCAATACCTCTGTTCGATAGTTCGACGCTGCAATTTTCTGGGTCAATTCGATACCATTCATTATAGGCATATTGATATCAGAAACCAGGACATGGGGTTTGTATTTTTTTACCAAATTCCAGGCACTTTCACCGTTATCGGCTTCACCTACAATTTTTATTTCCGGTTCATTTTCCAACAGGGATCTTATACCATTTCGTACGATCTTATGATCGTCGGCTAAGACAATTTTAATTACTTTTGACATGTTACTTAAGGTTAAATTGGTTAAAAAAGCATTAAGTAGTTCAATAATAACTAAAATAGGACTTGTCTAGTAGGCTGGTTTAAAATGTAATAAACAACGAAAAGTTAAAAACCTACATAAAAAATGAAAAAGTACTTGTTATTTATCCTCCTTTCAATCTTCTTATTATCATGCAGCAGTGGTGTAAAATACCTCGGTAATTCATATCCTCCAACAGAGAATGTAAAAATCTTTTTTTCAAGTGCAGACATTGATAAACCTTATGAAGTTATAGGAAAAGTTTACCTGGATGTTGAAGAAGATACGAAGGACGAAAAGATCCAAAACATGATCTTAAATAAAGCAAAAGAGCATGGTGGAGATGCAGTGATCATGGGTGATCTACAAGTGATAAGAAGCGGAAGTGTTTCGGGGTCAACTGGTGGTTCGACAGGTGTAGGTAAAAAATCAAGAATTGGTGGAAGTGCCAGTAAAACGAAAGCTACCAATAGCTTACGAATGGAAATTGATGTTATTAAATATAAGGAAGGGTAGAGTTGAATGTCGGGTGTCGGATGTTGGGAGTTCGATGACCATCCCTGATTATGGTTGACTATTTTTATTATTTAACCACAATGACTCAAAGGAATTACACAAAGTTATCAAGGTAAAAATAAATTGAAAGCATTGTTTTCCTTTGGCGGGACTCTGAAGGAGTCCAATTATTATTGCCCGGGATGAAATCCCGGGTATGGTGAAAGGGATATGATGAAAGCGGCGAAGAGTAATGATTAGCGTAGGCATATATTTTTCGAACCGCAACGAAGATGAGTTAAATTCAAGGTTCAAAACGC
>JAUVAY010000067.1 GCA_030591505.1 Flavobacteriales bacterium
AAAGTCTATCTCTTCAAAATATTTTTATGATAAGAATGGGGATAAATTATTTCAGGAAATAATGAATTTGGATGAGTATTATCTTACTGATTGTGAGTTTGATATATTCACGAAACAAAAAGATCAATTACTAAAGGCGATCAGTCCAAACAATGAAGGTTTTAATCTTATTGAGTTGGGTGCTGGTGACGGCAGTAAAACAAAGATCCTTATCGATCATTTTATCAATAAAGGAGTCAATTTTTCCTATCACCCTGTCGATATCTCGGAGAATATATTGATCGACCTTGAGAATGACCTTAAAAAAGAATTCCCTTCACTTGAGGTTCATTCAATAAACGCGGAGTATTTCTCTGCTTTAAAACAATTAAATCAGTTTAATAACAGAAAAAATGTGATTCTATTTTTAGGATCGAATATTGGAAATTTTGATATTAAAACACGAGAAATTTTATTCTCATCCTTATCAATGTGTTGTTCGAGGAATGATCAATTTTTATTAGGGGTAGATTTAAAAAAGGATCCAAGTGTAATTCTTAGGGCTTATTCTGACAGTCAGGGTGTTACGGCTAGGTTTAATTTAAACCTTCTAACAAGGGTAAACCGAGAACTGGGAGCGAATTTTAATTTAGAAAATTTTAAGCATTATGCATCCTATAACCCTGAGAACGGAGAAGCTCGAAGTTATATCGTTTCTTTAAAAGATCAGGAGGTTTATATTTCTGCTATAGATAAAACTATAGGATTTTTGAAAAGCGAATACATGCATACAGAGATCTCAAAAAAATACAATTTATCGGAGCTGAATGAAATGGCCAATGAATACGGTTTTTCAGTAACAAAACATTTTACGGATGAGAATGAATATTTTGTTGATTCTCTATGGACATTAAAACAAAAAGTATGAAAGCAATATGGAAAGGCGTTGTTTTAGCCGAAAGTGATAAGACAATTATGATAGAGAATAATCACTATTTCCCAAGAGATACTATAAATAAGGAATACTTCAATCCATCAGACACGCACACTGTTTGTCCATGGAAAGGGCTAGCATCTTATTTTACATTAAATGTAAATGGCAAGGAAAACCCTGATGCTGCATGGTATTATCCTGAGGCCAAATATGCTGCAAAGGAAATAGAGAATTACGTAGCCTTTTGGAAAGGAGTTGAAATAGTTGAATAATTAATCATTCGTCCCCGATAGCTATCGGGTCGTAATTTAAAAAAACATGACTTGGATAAGACAAACAATTGATAATCCTTCAACGCTGAAAGCAGCTTCTGATACTCTTCATCAAGCGGCACAATATATCCCGATGGTAGCTCGTTATTTTATAAAAGAAGAAGCAGATGACAGTCATACCAATGCTGAATGGATAAGAGAGAATAATTGGTTGGTCGGAAATTTAATAGAAACTTCTTATGGTAATGTTCATGTAGGATTGGACTATCCTCTTCTTGTGTTATTAATATGCAACGAGAATTTAGAACCGATCGCTGAATTTGAACTTACAGGCAAAACGCGATCAGAAGGATTTGAATGGTTAAAAGGTCAATTATCGAAATTAGGATTAGTAACAGATCAGTTTGAGTCTCAATTACATTATGATCTACCGGACCATCCTTTGTTACATGGATCGATATTTGAAATGGTAACACCGAGGCACTTTTTAGAATTGGCCAATTACAGAAGTAATGGACATTTCTTGTTGCAGAATTCAACAGAAAAATTTGAGGATAAAAGTCCATTGAAAATTTGGCCCCACCATTTTGACGAAGGAATTATTGTGAACCTGAAAAAAGAAGGAGATAAAGTTGTTTCACTACTTTCGATGGGAATGGCAATCGCTGATAAATACTATGATCAGCCTTATTTTTATGTGAATACGTGGCAAGAGGGCGGCATTGAATACAAAGAATTGCCTGATATCAAGGGTAATGGACATTGGCATCAGCATGAATGGACGGGCCAGGTATTGACAGCAGATAAATTTGCTTCAATTATCGATCACAACGAACAAGAAGATCTATGTAAAGCTTTTATGAAAAGTGCGATAGAGAATGCAATAGCTTTAATGGAATAATATCATCTTTTAGGATACCATCTATTTATTCCTCTATTCCCTCCTATTCTTCCTATTCATCCCATTCCTCCCATTCTTCCCATTCTTCCCATTCTTCCCATTCATCCCATTCATCCCATTCCTCCTATTCCTCCCATTCATCCCATTCCTTCATTTCCTCCAATTCCTCCAATTCCTCCAATTCCTCCCATCGTCCTCCGAATCCGCCATAGGCGGAGAAGGAGGATCACTCCTTCCTCAAAACCACCGTCGTCATGGTCCGATGCCCATCAACATTGGTCGTTTTAATAGGGTCAGCAAAGCTTAATTGATTTTTATCCGCCATTTCTTTTAGCCTTTCAATATCGAGCATATAACGTTCACCATCTGCAATAGAAATAATTCCGGATTCGTTCTTAGGAACAAGATCAAAAGTATGCCAGCTCGTCATACGAAATTGTAAATAGCCACCGGGTTTAAGAACACGAAGCATCTCATTTAGCATGGCATCAAAATGTTCGTGTGAGGTGGCAAAATGTAGTACTGCTACACTAAATATAAAATCAAAACTCTCTGATTCATAAGGCATCTCCTCTACTTTTCCTGTAATTATCCGTTTCGTATCAAACACGGGACTAATAGCCCTGATCTTTTCAATAACGATTGGCTTATAGGCTGGATTACGATCTATTCCAAAAATATTATAATTGTTTCGTACAAAATATTCAAGATTTCTCCCTCTTCCGTATCCCGCATCCAAAATTTTCGAAGTAGATGGGATTCTCCCCTTCATCAATTGATCGATGAGGTAAATATCCATCGTCCCTAATTGTTCTTTTAGCATCTTGATCATTTCTCTTAATTTGAGTTCAATTATACCGAATATTTTACATTCTATTTTTCATATAAATTCACTTCTTATAGAAAAAAAAGCAGAAACAAGAATTTTCGAGGAATATCACATTTAGTGGGTTATTTGTACATTTTGTTTAGACGAATTCCTTAACCACTTAACAATCAAAGATTAATAGAAAATAAAAATTACATCAAATAATTATTAACCGTTATTTGTTTTTATTGTGAATATTCAAATTGTTAATATCTTTTGCTTGGAAAATTCAATTTTTGATAATTAGCTCAATACAGTTTTCAACATAGAAAACAGGCGTGAAAGTATCGAAAACACTTGAAGTTCGAAAAATCCAAATTTAGTTTTCAACAAAGTTCAATCAATTAATATATATAGATTTATATATCTGTATTTCAGTCACCTATATACTATTGACTAAAGTGATTATTTATATTTTTTCTTGAATCAAAAGCCCTGTATAGCTTTAGTATAATTCGTTTACAACTTATGTGTAATTGTGAATATCATTTCTCACAATATATTGCACACTCCATATTACAAAACCATTTTTGTCTTGTTCATCCTAATACAAAAATTTAATACTTATTTATTACTATGTCAAAAATTTCACCCAAAATAGCTACTAAAGAAAATACTGATAAAAAGAATACATCATTCACCTATGAGCAAGCTTATGAAGAGGCTAAAAAATATTTTAAAGGTGATGAACTAGCTGCTAATGTTTGGGTAAACAAATACGCACTTAAAGATTCTGCAGGTATCATATATGAGAACTCTCCTGATATGATGCATAAAAGGATTTCTAAAGAAATAGCCAGAGTCGAAGCTAAATATCCAAATTCATTAAGTGAAGAGGAAATTTACAATGTAATAAAAGGCTTTAAGCATATTGTTCCTCAGGGTGGACCAATGACGGGTATTGGAAATAATTTTCAGATCGCTTCGCTATCAAATTGTTTTGTAATTGGTAATCCGGTCGATTCTGATTCCTATGGAGGAATCATGAAAATCGATGAGGAACAGGTTCAATTAATGAAAAGACGTGGTGGAGTTGGTCATGACCTTTCGCACATACGACCTAAAGGAAGTCCTGTAATGAATTCTGCATTGACTTCAACAGGAGTTGTTCCATTTATGGAAAGATATTCTAATTCGACAAGAGAAGTTGCACAGGATGGACGTAGAGGAGCTTTAATGTTAAGTATCTCTATTAAACATCCGGATGCAGAAGAATTTATTGATGCTAAACTCGACGGAACAAAAGTAACCGGTGCTAACGTATCGATCAAAATGGATGACGAGTTTATGAAGGCTGTTAAATCAAATAGCACTTATAAGCAGAAATATCCTATTGATAGTGATGAACCATTATATACGAGAGAAGTCGATGCAAAAAAAATATGGAATAAGATCATACATAATGCATGGAAATCGGCAGAACCTGGAATTCTTTTCTGGGATCAAATAGTTAGGGAAGCTATCCCTGATAATTATGCTGACTATGGGTTTACTACTGTTTCAACTAACCCTTGTGGTGAAATTCCCCTTTGCCCCTATGACAGTTGTCGTTTGTTAGCCATCAATCTTTTTGGCTATGTTGACAATCCATTTACGGATAAAGCAAAATTCGATTTTGAAAAGTTCAAGGTTCATGCTGGCTTAGCTCAACGAATCATGGATGACATTGTTGATCTTGAAATTGAAAAAGTAGATCGAATTATAGAAAAAATTCAAAATGATCCTGAAGCTGATGAATTAAAGAACACAGAATTAAACCTGTGGTTAAAAATTCGCGAAAAAAGTATTCAAGGTCGTCGTACGGGTGTTGGTATAACAGCAGAAGGCGACATGTTAGCTGCACTGGGTCTGATCTATGGCAGTGATGAGGGAATCGATTTCTCTGTTAAAGTTCACAAAACACTAGCGATCGAAGCCTATAGATCTTCTGTTGAAATGGCACGTGATAGAGGATCCTTCCCTATTTATGAAACAAAAAGAGAGGAAGAAAATCCATTTATAAATAGAATTAAGGATGCAGATCCTGAACTTTATAAGGAAATGGAAAAATATGGAAGAAGAAATATTTCATTGTTGACTATCGCTCCAACAGGAACAACGAGTTTAATGACGCAAACCACGTCAGGGATCGAACCTGTTTTTATGCCTTCTTACAAAAGAAGAAGAAAAGTCAATCCTAATGACAGGAGTATAAAAGTTGATTTTATTGATGAAGTCGGAGATAGCTGGGAAGAATACAATGTATTTCACCATAACTTCAAAACATGGCTAGATATAAATGGCTATGATTTTAATGAAGTATCATCCATGACTGAAGAGGAATTGGATAAGATCATAAGCACTTCTCCTTATGCAAACGCAACTGCCAATACCGTGGATTGGGTTAAAAAAGTTAAAATGCAAGGTGAGGTTCAAAAATGGATCGATCACTCTATCTCAGTAACCGTGAATGTTCCTAACGACGCAAATGAAGAGCTTGTTAGTGATATCTACCTTACGGGATGGGAAAGTGGATGTAAAGGGATTACAGTCTACCGAGACGGCTCCAGATCAGGTGTGCTGATAAGTAAAAGTAAAAAAGAGGAAGACGAAAATTCCTTTAATGCCCATAATGCTCCAAAAAGACCTAAAAAATTAGAAGCAGATGTCGTTAAATTTTATAATGATAGAGAGAAGTGGATCGCTGTTGTAGGTATATTTAAAGATAGACCTTACGAGATCTTTACAGGACGTGCCGAAGACTCATTCAGCATTTTAGGTAAAGTTGATAAGGGATGGGTAGTAAAAAATAGAAATGGAGATGGCAAAGCCAGGTATGACTTCCAATACGAGGATAAAGATGGCTATAAGATCACTATAGAAGGATTATCAAGAACCTTTACAAAAGAGTATCATAACTACGCACGACTAATATCAGGAGTGCTACGACATGGTATGCCATTGGTATATGCTGTAGATATGGTGTCTAATCTTCACCTTGAAGAAGAAACGTTAAATACATGGAAGAACGGAGTGGTGAGAACACTTAAGAGATATGTTCCTAATGGAACTGTTCCAGTTGAAAATGAATGTCCGGAATGCGGACAAGAATCCTTAGTATATGAAGAAGGCTGCCTGAACTGTAAAAGTTGTGGTCATTCTAAATGTGGATAAGACAAATGTTATTTTAATAAAGGGCCCAGTCAATTGACTGGGCTTTTTTTTGTATTGTGCTTCGTAGCTAATCCAGCCTTTATTGCGGCTCGAAAAAACATCTTCCAACATTAAATAATATTCTTCGCCACCTCAATCATGAATCATCTATACCCCCGGGATAAATCCCGGGGCAAATTAAATGTCCCTCCTTTGGAGTTAAAATGTTTCATGTAAATGATTTGTTTAATAATAAAAACGGTCAACCATAATCAGGGATGGTCATCGTGCTCCGAGCTTCGTGCTTCGTGCTTCAAACTCCCACCACTACGCTTCCTGCATCATTTCCGAAGACACAAAATGAACACCTTTTTCAGGATGCATTGCATTTGCCATCATTGAAGTAGCCATCTTTTCTACAGCTAGTGGCTTGTGCTTTTTCAAGTTCCCAAACATAATGGGAGACAAAAGTGTAAGGACTATTGATCCCAAAAATTCTCCTAACCTAAATTCTTTTCTCTTAGCTTTTAATAAGGGAGGATGATAAATATAAAGCGAATACAAATTTAGTTGAATGAGTTCCTCCTCCATCTCACCCTTGATCTTATTGTAAAACACAGACGACTTACTATTTGCACCTAAATAACTTATTACATGAAAACTCCTTACATTTTCAATTTTAGCCCATTTTCCTAATTCCAACACATAATCTCGATCAACCTTTTCAAAAGCTGCTTTACTTCCTGCCTTCTTCATAGTTGTACCAATGCAACAAAAAACATCGTCGACTCCTGGTGAACGAAAACTTAATAATTCATCAAATGGATGGATATACTCACTTACTTTTGAAGTGTGAGGAATACCCGTTTTTTTATAATGAAGCAAGTATATCTTTTCGTATTCATCATTGCTTTTCAATAACTCTACTAATGCTCTTCCTGTCGCTCCTGTTGCCCCCACAACCAATGCTCTTTTTTTCATCTTATTAGATCATTAAAAGATTGAAGTTCATAATTTTTAAAGAAGATAGTAATAAAATCATCGAATCGAAGTTTTAATACAAACAAACAACGAGATATACTCTACTCAACCAACATTCTATTATGAAAGTATTGATCACACTTCTTGTGTTTGGAGTATCGCTTAGCCTAAATGCTCAATCAAAAAAGGAAAAAAAACTACACATACTCTATAACAAAGGTAAATACGAGAAGAGTGAGAAATTGGCCAATAAAATGCTTACAAAAGATCGGTCCAATCCTTACGCCCTTTATGTTTTAGCCTTTTTAAAACTGAATGACGCAAAGCGATCAAGATCTGTGTCCTCTTCCAGAAGATTAGTATTACAAGCAATTGAAAAAAGAAATAAAATAGGTGATAAGCAGCTTTCACTCTACAAACAATTGAACGATTCTATTCATGACTATGTATTCTTTTTAGTTGATAGTGAATCCTTAAAAAGGAAGTATAACCGTTCATACATTCGCCTTTTAGCCAAGGAGTTCAACGATACGATTCCCGCTTTTTATACCCTCGATCAGTTTAGTTCCCCAACAAAGGTAGTTACAGATTTTAGTGAATTATCTTTTGACGATAGTCTGAGGAAAGTGATGCTGATCTTTGCACAAAACTTAGAGGGCACCCCTTATAAATGGGCAGGTGAAACACCCAAAGGTGGGTTCGATTGTTCGGGATTTACTATGTATGTGTTTAATTCGATCGGCATTGAACTTCCTCACAATGCGCAAAAACAATCAGAACTAATTAAAAATCACAAGAGCTTAGAAAATGCAAAGCCAGGCGATATGGTGTTTTTTGGAAGTTTTAATAAAAAGCATTTCTACACCCAACATGCAGGAATAATATATAGCAAGAACGGAGATGATATCGAAGTAATTCACTGTGTTTCCAACGGAGTAAATATTGAAGGAAAAGATTCAAGCTGGGAATATCACTGGAGAGACCAGGTACTATTTGTAGTAGATATTATTGCTAAAAAAGAAGAAATAGAAAACGTAAAAAACTAATTATCTAATGCTCCCTGATCGATCCAATCTTCAATGGTTATGATCTCCTCATCCTCTAAAGGAATTCCATTAAGTGGCATTTGATATCCATACTCAGGCATTCCATGTAATTTCAGACAAATAACAGAACTGTCTGCTTTAAATGGCACTACTCTTATCCTTGGAGAGTAATTAGTTGATATAACATTTACTAAGTTACTATGTGCTTCACCAGGAATTAAAGACATTCCTCCACTATTTGGGTGACAAGGAAGGCAATTATGAGTCAATATTGGTTGAACATCCTTTTCAAAAGAAATCAACTTCAATTGAGGATCTGAAGGCTCGTTATCTTTGGTACATGAGGAAATGAACACCAATGATAAAAGCACCACTAAGAAATATGCTTTTTTTATATTTTTCATTTTGGTTAGGCCAAAATCCGATGGCAACTATACCATCAATGCGAAAATATTCAATTTATCTTAAAAAACAAAAGTAATTTTGCCTTCAAAATTGAATTAAACCAATAATAAGTAAACTTTATCGGTAATTAATCATACTTAGTCGAAACAATACCCTCTGTCTATTCTGCTCTCTCTAGAACAATAGCATAGCCTTGACCAACACCTATACACATTGTTGCCAGTGCATATTTTTCATTTTTTTCATGCAATTCCAAGGCAGCTGAATAGCTAATTCTCGCCCCTGACATTCCTAATGGATGCCCCAAAGCAATAGCCCCTCCATTTGGATTGATCCTTGGATCATCATCCTTTAGTCCAAGTTCTCTTATTACTGCTAAACTCTGAGCAGCAAAGGCCTCATTCAGTTCAATAACTCCAACATCCGCAAGAGTGATTCCTGCTCGCTTCAAAGCTAATTTTGAAGCACCTACCGGACCAATTCCCATTATACGAGGTTCAACACCAACCACAGCTGAAGAAAGGATCTTAGCCAACGGTTTTAACTTGTATTTTTTCACTGCATCTTCTGATGCAACTAATACAGCAGCAGCGCCATCATTTAAGCCTGAAGAATTTCCAGCGCTAACACTTCCTCCTTTTCTAAAAGCCGGTCTTAGTTTTTCAAGTATTTCGATAGTTGTATTCGGCTTAATAAGCTCATCATCTTTAAAAATTATAGGATCCTTCTTTCGTTGTGGAATTTCAACAGCAACAATCTCTTTAGCTAGTCTACCTGCATTTCTGGCTACTGTTGCTTTTTGATGTGAATGATATGAAAAAGCATCTTGATCTTCCCGACTAATTGAATACATTTCCGCCAAATTCTCAGCGGTTGATCCCATTCCTTCTGTTCCGTAAAGTTCCTCCATCTTAGGATTAATAAAGCGCCATCCAAAACTAGAATCATGCATTTCTGCATCGCGACCAAACGGTTTACTCGCTTTTGAAATAACCCACGGACCACGGGTCATATTTTCTACTCCCCCACTTATAAAAATATCTCCCTCTCCTGACTTAATTGCTCTGCTTGCATGCACTATCGAAGACATCCCTGAGGCGCATAATCTATTTACCGTCTCACCGGGAACACTCCAGGGTAAACCTGCAAGTAAAGCAGCCATTCGGCCTACATTTCTATTATCTTCTCCAGCTTGATTAGCACATCCAAAGATCAGGTCATCTATTTCTTCTTTAGGAACGGAAGGATTGCGATCCATCAATTCTTTTATAACCAAGGCAGCAAGATCATCTGTTCTGACCGCTGAAAGTGTTCCTCCAAAATTTCCAATAGGGGTTCTTATTCCGTCAATAATATAGGCTTGTTTCATCTTTTCTTCTTTCTAATTCTAATTTTTAATCGACCATTCTTTTTTTGTAATATATACTGTTCCCTTAAAAAGGGCGACAAGTTCTTGATGTTGGTTTTCAACAAATACCTGATAATTCCCAATGCGATTGGAACGGCTCACCTCAACCACTCTTGTGATCAATTCATCTCCTTCCATTACTTTTTTCGTATGTGAAATAGATGTATCTACCGAAAGTGCATGATTTCCATGTGCATTGGATGAAAAGGCCAATGCACTATCAGCCAACGAATAAGTAATTCCACCATGAGCTACACCAAATCCATTAAGCATATCTTTCCTGACCTTCATTTTTAGAACACTTACCCCTTTACCGTCTTCAACGCGCTCAATTCCAAGCCATTGACTAAAGGGGTCGTTATTAAACATCTGGTCTACTATTTCCTTAACAGTCAATTTCATTAATACTAAAGGTGTGATTTAAAAACCGTAAAAATAGTCATGAATATAATTTTAACATCCAAGCTCAATGACCAGTTTTCTACATAAAAACGATCGTATTTTACCCTTCCTTCAAGCAACTGTAAATTTCTGATCTCTCCTCTATATCCTTTTGCTTGGGCCAATCCAGTAATTCCAGGTTTAATAGCATGACGCAACATAAATTTTCCCACGGCCTTCCTGTACTCCTCTGTATGCTTTAACATATGAGGCCGAGGACCAACCACCGACATCTCTCCTTTCAAAACATTAAAAAACTGTGGCAATTCATCTATACTCGATTTCCTTAAAAACTTTCCAATCCGTGTTATTCTCGAATCGCCTTCAATAGCCTGAACCTCATCCGATTTCTCATTTAATTTCATCGTTCTGAATTTATGACAAATAAAAGGCTGGTTATTTAAACCAGTACGCTCTTGATTAAATAAAACAGGTCCTTTTGAACTTAATTTAATAAATAAGGCAATCAATGGGTATAGCCATGATAAAATAAAAACAATCACAAAAAACGAAAATACAATATCAAATATTCGCTTTATTAACTGATTCGAAATATTATCTAAAGGAGATAATTTAAGGTTAATAACAGGTGTTTGTCCAAAACGAGCTAAACTAAGATGTCTGGAATTTAGATAGGGTTCGTCAATAACAAGATGAATGTTCTTTAAATGTTCATCGGTATAGTCAATAATATCATTGATATAGCCCTCTCCCAGATTTGAAACGCTTAAAAAGATCTCTGAAAATTCGGTTTTATTTATTTTTTGAAGGATTTTTTCCTCTTTCCCCTCCTCTATTTCAATTTTTTCAATTTTAATAATCCCTATATCCAGGAAAAATGAAAAATACTCTTCAAATTCAGTCAAAGGAACTTTTACTCCAATTAGCAATACTTTATTTATTTTCCCTTTGTTCTTAGCTCGGTTAACTAATATCCACAAGGAAATATACCTCCAAACTAATATCAGTATACCTATAGAAATGTAGGTGTACAGTATAAATAATCTAGAAAAATATGTTTTGATCACACCATTAAAAGCCACTACTAATAACAAATGTAGGAAGAGGATCCTGAAAAGAATATTGATCGTTCTTAAGGTCGAAACATTAGCCTGAGAATAACTATAAGTGTTTAACACAGAAGCGGCTACTGCCCAAGCAAGATTGAAAAAAAGCAAGAAGGATAGGTAGTTATTACTTCCAAAGACACTTAAGTCATTTCCAAACTTTAGGAAATAAGCAATGAAAAAAGAAATATTGATCAACAAGTAATCCCCTGACTTACGTAGTAGTTGAAGACGAGTATAAAAATTCTTTTCCATTTATTTTTTCGGAAGTAAGGATTCTTTCTCCTTGTGATTAAAGTAATATCCTCCGAAAAATAATAAGAAAAAGCTAAAGAACACTAGTCCTTTTTGTCTTTCCAGGATGGATTCACTAATCATTGAAAGAGCCAATAGCAAAACAAGCCCAACATACAATGCATTTCGACTGTTGATCGCATAAATAAATGACAGTAATAAAACTCCGAATAAAAGAAACAAAGCGATCAGTCCACTGGAAGCCCAGGTCTGTAAATACTGATTATGTGGGTTAAAACGATAGTTATAAGCGATATCAAATTTGTTTTTACTGTATACCTTTTGCAATTCATCCTGCATGTCTCCTGCTCCTGTTCCAAGTAATGGCTGGTCAGCAATCAACTCTAGTGTATTAAGCCATTTGTGAATTCTAATCGATCTTCCTCCCCATTTATTTTCCTTATAATCTTCATTTACATCAACCATTTCAGTATAACGAGCCTTATTGATAGGAATAACACCTAAAAGGAATACCGTTGCACTGAACAGAACAAGCATTTTAACAATTGCTTTTCTCCATGACTTCTTTTCATAACCCGTATAAAATGCGATACCAACAAATGAAATAAACAATAGTACCAATAACTCCATTCGGGATGACAATAAAATAACCATCATAAAAAAGTGAAATGCCCAGATCTGTGCCATTACTCTACCCGACTTAGTCAGGCCAATTCTCGGATCGATAAAGAAATCCCATATAACAGCAAAAAAACTAAACACCATATACATGGATAAATAGATAGGCTGAATTCCTATGCTCTTTGCAAATATTTCATAGGTAAAATGACTCATTGCTTCCGTAAGGTCACCATCACCGGCATTTAAGAAAGCTATCCATGCCATTATTAGCATATAGATCGAAACAAAAAATAGCGTATAATAAAATACCCGTATCACTCCCCGTAAAAAATGCTGATCAATTCTCTTATTAAAGAATAAGACAAAAGGAAAAATGAGAAAACTTAATTTTAAGGTAAGGTCCTTAATACCATTAGCCATATTATCAGTATACAGTAATCCAATCGCTAACCAGAGAAAGTAAAATAGAAAGAAGTAAGACAGTTTTCTTTCTTTAAGTGAATTTACTATGCTTGAATAATCAGCAGTAAATAACCAAGTAAGCGTCATGATAATAATTGCCCAGGAATTAACATACTCAACAAAAGGCAATGTAAACACAACCATTTGCATCGTAAAGAGCATGATATTATCCTTTACTTTATCACCGTAACCCAGTATGATAGCTAATCTATTCATTTATTTTCAAGTGCTTTTATAAACAAGTCTTCGTAGGCTGTAATAATTTTATTCCAATTATACTGATTTTTTATTGCTTCACGATTTGCCTCTATTCTACTTAAATTATCACGTTTTTGAGCAAAATCCATTAAGTCACGAAGGTCCTCTTCATTTTCAAAATAAAAGCCGTTTTCCTTCAGTATGGTCTTATTAAAATCATTCTTATGAGCCGCAATAAGCGCCCCTGCTCCCATCGCTTCCAATAATGATGGGTTGGTACCACCTACCTGATGACCATGAAAGTAAAGGTTAGAATAATGCCGGAGATTGTTCAGCAAGTTCTGATCATATATCCCTCCCACAAAGCGAATACCTTCAACCTTGCTATATTTTCCTTTTAAATATGTTCCGAAGCTCCTATCGTAATTCCCGACGACAATAAGTTCTCTTTTTGTTTTCGAAAGAACTCTACCTTCCAAGATCATTTCAATCGAATTCTCAGGTTCCAATCTGGCGATCAGCATATCGAATTCGTTCTCCTTTAATTCAAGCTGACTAAGTTTACTTCTATCAGTCGAATCGAATACTTCAGCACCATAAGGAATATAATCAGACTCTACATTATACTTGTTTTGTAAATAACCTTGGATACCTATGGAATCGGATATGAGATGATCACTGCTTTTTACGGCCCACTTCTCTGCTCTTTTTAAAAAACCTTGAACAGCTTTATTAAACTTACTTCGTTTCCATTCAAGACCATCCATATTGGTGATAATGATCTGCTTTTTTGGTAATAAACGAGCCCAAACTGAACTTGAAGTATAGCCTAACTGAAGTAAAATATCAAAATCACGGCTCCTGGCATCTCTTATGCAATTAAAATCATAAATGAACTGCCCTACAGTACCAACCTTATGTTCAGCATCATAACTGCGGATGATATTTACCCCTTTGAACTGAGCCTCTTGATATTCGTGTTTATGCGAATTATAGACCCACACCTCGTGACCTCTTGAAACGAGCTCGGTGGATAAAAATTCGGCAAACTGCTCAAAACCACCATAGTGATTGGGTATTCCCCTAGTGCCCAGTATGCCAATTTTCATAATAGTTGATCTATACCTTTTTCATCTGCTGCTGGATCTGTTTAATCTGATCCGCTAACATGTTATGCTTATCTAATTTTTTCGCCTCATTCAACAGTGTCGTCGCTTCTCTCTTTCTTCTTTTATACATAGCAATAGCTGCCAAATTTAACTTCGAAACAGCTTTATCCTGATTCATTCTTAAGCCTATCGTTAAAGCACGTTTGAAAAACTTTTCAGCTTTACCAACTCCTTGCGACTGACTTCTTATCAATCCTGTTAAGTAATAAAAATAAGCTTCCTGGCTTTTAAGTAATTGTTCAGGATGCTTCACTCTGGTCAATGCTTTTTCTGCTTTATCTAATTTATTTTTACGCAGGAACCAAAATGCAAGCATGATGTGTTCGTTTCTAAATATTAAGAGAACGACGAGCGAGATCAGAAAGATCAAGCCTATTCCATTCGCAATATTTCCTAGGTAAAATTGGTAAACAGCATATACTAGCAACAACGAAGCAATAACTATTTTAATAATTCGATTTATCATGTTTCAATTAAATTGGTCACAAATTTAATCCCTTTTTACAGCTATCAATAATTAATTAATAGGATCATAATTGTTTTTATCAAAAGATGAATTCGATTAATTTCGCCACTCAATATTCTCTTATATGTATAAATTACTATTTCTACTTTCTATTGGAATTATCTCTTGTCAGAGTAGTCAAGAAGCAAAGGTTATTATCAACCCTAGTAATCACCTCAATTCAAGGGTTGATAGCAATAGTTTTGCTCAACTCGACAGTGCACGAATAACACATTTAAGTTTAAATATAAGAATCGATTTTGATTCATCGATCATCAAAGGGGTGGCCGCTTATAATATTAAACGAAACGGTGCTACGCAAATTCATTTTGACATAAAGGACCTTGAGATCTCCAGGGTATTTGTTAATGATCCTAATGATTTTAGAAAGATCAAAGAAGCCAAATATGAAATTATAAAAGGGAATGAATATGGTGACGACCTCATCGTTACGATCGATGATTATACAAGCACCGTTCAGATCGCTTATAAAACAACAAGTAAAAGTAGCGCTTTACAATGGCTGCGACCGCAACAGACATACGGTAAGAAACTTCCCTTTTTATATACTCAGGGCTTTGCCATTTTAACACGAACATGGATCCCGATACAGGATAGTCCAGGGATAAAGATCACATATAATGCTACTGTAGCAGCTCCTCGAAATATGCTTCCATTAATGTCTGCCAATAATCCGATAAAGAAGAATATAAAAAGCAGCTACACTTTTGTTCAATCCAATCCGATCCCTCCCTACTTGATCGCATTGGCAGTAGGAGATATATCCTATCAAAAATTAGGAAACATAACAGGTGTTTATGCTGAACCGGGATTATTAGATGCTGCAAGCGAAGAATTTGAAGAGATAGATAAAATGCTCACCATTGCTGAGTCCATTTATGGCGCTTACCAATGGAATAAATACGATCTATTTGTCCTTCCTCCTTCCTTCCCTTATGGAGGAATGGAAAATCCTCAGTTATCGTTTATAACGCCAACGATATTAGCTGGTGACAGGTCGCTTACTTCACTGATCGCTCACGAATTAGCTCATTCTTGGTCGAGCAACCTGATTACCAACGCGACATGGAATGATTTCTGGCTAAATGAGGGTCTTACGGTGTATATCGAACGCAGAATAATGAAAGAACTAAAAGGTGGAGATGATATGGTCGATCCTATTATTGTTCTTGCTTATCAAGATCTGCTTTCAGCAATCAATGTCTTAACTGATGATGAAACGTCATTGAAGCAAAATATAGGACAAAGTAATCCTGATGATGCTATGACGGATATCGCCTATGAAAAGGGATTCTTTTTCTTGAGGGAGATCGAAAAAACTGTCGGCATTGAAAAAATGGATGCTTTTATGAAAAAGTTCATCCAAGAATTTAGCTTCAAAAGCATCACTACTGAAGATTTTATCGATTACCTCTATCAGGAATTATTGATCCCGGAAAATGCAGATGTAAATATCGA
>JAUVAY010000008.1 GCA_030591505.1 Flavobacteriales bacterium
CACATAAGGCACATAAGGCACATAAGTGCACCTAAGAATAAATACAACTACCTTTTATAACCCTCTGGTGCAATTAATAGTATATATTGCATCAATTATTTATATATTTGAACCAGATAAATATTATTATGTCTAGAAAATCTATCACATTTGCCGATAAACAAGATGAATGGTTAAAATTTGTTGTAGCACAAGGTCATTATAAAGATGAAAGTGATTATGTGCGTGACCTGGTTCGTAGGGATGAAGAGAAAAATAGTAAACTATCACTATTAAAAACAGCGATTCAGGAAGGCTTAAATAGCGGTATAAGTGAAAGGTCCATTGATGAAATATGGATGCAAGCCGAAGAAGAATTTAAGGCTAAACCCAATGGTTAACTATCGTTTTTCATCTGAAGCCGATAAAGATCTTCTGGAAATTGCCCGTTATACCATAGTAGATTTTGGAGTAAAGCAAGCTCGGATATTTAAAGAAGGTTTAGATGATTGCTTTAATAGCTTGGCGGATAATCATAATCTAGGACGTGATGCTTCTGAATTAATACCGAGGTTAAAACGCTTTCCTTATAGATCTCACACTATATTTTATAGACCGATGAAAAAAGGGATATTCATCATCAGAATACTTAGTCAAAGCATGGATTTTGATCGTCATTTGTAGAATGATTTTTTATCTCTTGCTCACTACTCAAACTCATAACTGTCTTTCCACCACATAAGGCACATAAGAACACATGAGAGTAAAAACAACTCAACTTATATGCACTTATGTGCCTTATGTGGTAGAATATAAACTAGAATTCCAAACTCAATCCTCGTTCGCTTTCAATACCCGTAAAAAATTACCCCCTAAGATTTTTGTAATGTTTTCTTTAGAATAGCCTTTTTCAACTAAAGCTTTTGTAATTAAAGGGTAGGTAGTAACATCATCCAATTGCAGCGCCGGTGATTCAATACCATCGAAGTCGGAACCGATACCCACATAATCTATTCCTACTAAATTGATAATGTATTGGATATGTGCGATCACTGATTCAAATGATGCCCTGAATACCTCAACCTCTTCTCTGTATTTGTTAAAAAGGTATTCTTCTGCTATATAGATATGCTTGCCCTCTGAAATTAGAGCATCGTATTCATTTTTATGTCTTTTAATAAAAGCAGACTTGTTTTCATAATAATTGGGATCTAAAAACCCGGAGAAAAAATTCACTTGGATTACTCCATCCATTTCAGCGATCGCTTTGATCTGATCGTCTTTTAAATTCCGCTCATGCGGACATAAAGCAAAAGCATTGCTATGAGAAGCAAAAACGGGTTTTGTACTCGCTTTTAGAACATCCCAAAAAGTTGCTTCTCCAATATGACTAATATCGACCAACATGCCGAGTTGGTTCATTCGTTGAATTACCTCTTTACCAAAATTCGTTAGTCCTTTGTTTTTAAGATCCTTCTTATGCGTTTCGTCGCTTGCGCTGGTAGCCCAGGAATTAGAGTTATTCCATGTGAGGGTCATGTAGCGTACTCCTCTTTTATAAAACGCGTCCAGTTTAGAAAGATCACTTTCTATCATATGACCTCCTTCAAGAGCCAACATCGCTGCCAACTTGTTTTCATTAAGTGCGGTATGCAGTTCAGTACTATTCCGAGCCAATACTACTTTGTTGGGGCTTCTTTTTAGAACCGCATCAAAGATGTTTAATTGTTGGAGAGCGTAGTTGTAAGGTTCTTTTTGATCACCATCGCTCCAAACAACAAAAAATTGAACATCTACTCCTCCTTTTTTCCATCTCAAGAGGTCGCTATGGGTTTTCCCTTCCAGGTTATCATCAAAGATATGTCCTCTTTCAATGGCTTGAGTGAGGATATCATTGTGGGTATCGATAAGGATGGCCTCTTGATGTATTTCTTGAAAGAGATCTGTCATATTTTTAATAGCTTTTTTAATTCTGCTAAGTAACTTTCAAAAGCTTGACGCCCTTCCGAAGTGATCTTGCAATCGGTATGAGGGTAGTTCCCCTTAAAGGATTTAACAATTTCTACATATCCGGCCTGTTGTAATTTGGTCAACTGGACACTCAAATTTCCTTTACTTGCTTTGGTAACTTCGAGAAGCTTTTTGAATTCAGCTGATTCAACACCCAATAAAAAACTGATGATAGATAAGCGTAATTCTTGATGTAAAATAGTATTAAGCGTTCCCATGTTCTTCTTTTCTAAGAATGATACCAGGAATTACATAACCTAAAAAGATAAAAAGAGAGAATGCAAGGCTATGGTATTTAGGTTCAAGTACAAAGGCGCATAGTGAAGCTCCTAATGCCAATACTATTCCTCCCAAAATAAAAGGTTTGAATTTGGAGATCCCGCCACTAATAAAGGTAGCCGATCCCGCTACCAAGAGAATTAATGTGTGCGGTAGCATATTATTAACTGCAGAAAAAGCAAGGACAAAAAATAAACTAAAGCCAAAAGCTCCCCAGGTAAACATGGTAATTCTATCAGCAGAAGAGCCTATTCCATTTTTCTTTCCCTGTTTCATTCCATAGATCATAGAAATAATACCTCCTCCTATTCCAATAACCGGCCAAGGTAGCCAGACATAGGGTGTGCCTTGTAGAATATACTCTGCAATACCAGCAGGAATTAATAGCCCTCCCCATAAAAGAAAGTAAAATGAATTATTATAAAGTGATTTTTTGCTTTCAGCAAGCATTTGTTCTATGATCTCAATACTTTTTGTAGTTTCCATATTGTGTATTATTAATTAATTCCCTACAAACATAAACTAGTTTACGATATAAACCTAATACGTTTTATACTTATGCCATATTCTGTTAGTTTAATTAATAATCATGACAACTAATAGGGCGCTTATAAACGACTAATTTGAAATTGCATAGCGTTTATTTCATCCACAAGACAGAATTATTCGATTCCATTCCGCTGTCTTCCCAAAGCGGATTGGCAGGATCGATGATCCACTCACCATCTACGACGAATTTATACCTTGTTTTTCCTTTCGGAAGGTAGATCTTTAATACCCAGTTCCCATTTTCCTTCTGCATTGTATAGCCTTTATCTGCCCATCCATTAAAAGTTCCGGAAAGCAGTACCTCTTGGGCATTATCAAATCCCTTTAAAATAAAAGTATAGTTAGCTTCAATAAAGACCACAGAGTTTCTATACTCATCTATGCCACTATGTACCGGGTTTTCTGGATCTGTTATCCACTGACCATCAACTATGAATTTATAATTATAGTTCCCTGGTCGTACTGCAACATCTATTTCCCATCCTTCATTATCCTTGGTCATACTTAAGCCCGCTTCCTCCCAGTCATTAAATTCTCCTGTAAGAACAACCCTTTCTGCTTCACTATAATTTTCTAATCTAAAAACATGCTGCTTCCCAAATGAGATCAGTGAGTTTTCGTTTCCATATTCATTAGGTCCTTTTAAAGGGTTGGCAGGATCGATAATCCATTCTCCATCAACAATAAACTTATAACTATATATACCCTCTCTGAGGAAAAGGTCAGCCGACCATCGACCATTAATTCTTTTCAATTGCATTCCGTTTTCATCCCAACCATTAAAACTACCCGCTACGAATACCTCTTTGGCTTCATCATAATTCTCTAATTGGAAAGAATAATTCGTATTATAAAAAACTGAGTTTGTGTTTCCACCCCAATCATTCTCTTCTACAACATTCTCAGGATCTATCATCCATTTTCCATCGACTATAAACTTATACAGGTTTTTCCCTTTATCGAGTTTTACATCAACACTCCAAATCCCATCATTTAAATGCATTAGATGTTCCATTGTACTCCAATTATTGAATGACCCTGACAAGTAGACATCCTTATAATTTCTTTTTGAAAACAGTTGAAAAGTAAAAACATCATCTTCGTCTCTATTAACCGAAGGTTTACGGTTTTTAAAGGCATTAACACCCGATACTACATCCAAATTATAATTTTGTTTAAGCTCCTCTTCTTCATCTTCGAAAAAGAAATTTCTAGTCGAACTGCCTGACTTAAAGTCTTTCATCGATTTCCTATAAACGATCTTCTCGTCGCTATAATAGATCAACTCCCAACCCGAAGCACTCACTTTTTTCCCTGATAATGTAGAAAGACTATCTGTTATTGATTTAGTACAATCAGCAGATTGCAATAAGGCATCAAGTAAAACTGAATCTTCCAGGTTATCACAAGTAAGAATTACATTTCCATTTTTATACTCATAATTTAGGTGCTCCTCTTGTGCATTCACTTCAGTGACAGAAAAACACAGCAATAGCATGACAAGGAATATTCCTGATCTCATCATTCTATTTTTTATGTTTAACTCTCTTTTCACTTCTATAAATTATGTTGATATATTCTTATTTGTTTTCCCTTAAAATCAATGATCACCCGGCCTAATGTTAAAAAAGGAAAGCCAAGCATTCCATTAATTTTATTACCATAAGCCCTACTCATGTTTTCCAAATTTATAACTAATGTGCGCATTTTTTGCAAATTATAATTACCTATCTGTATGTTATTTATAATGGCCATCAAGACTTCTGTTCTACCACCATTTCCGTCATTTACCGAAGATGCGCCAAGAATTCTCATTCCCTCATACACAGCATCAGGCAATGTATTATCAATGATATTTCTTTCAGAACCAGAATCTAATGAAAAACTCAACGCTACATCTCCAGCCTTTACTTCAAGGGTAATCACATTATTTAGCAATCGAATGGGCGTGTTCAAGATCAACTCATTATTAATATTTGATGAAGAAAACCCCTTATATAAAATAAGCTGTTGAGTAAATATGTTTAAATCAAATACGTATTCATCAAAAAGGGAAACACCAAGAAGTCCAAGTATCTTTACTCCTCTTTTATTTTCGATCGCCCCTAAGTCAGTAACATCGGCAGATAGATTTGAATATTCTAATCCTTGAATACTCAATTTTTGAACTTTTGTTCTTCTTACGTAATCGGTTTCAGAAACTAAAGTGCCTGCATAATAGCCATTATCTATTTCATAATCTCTGAAATAGGTTGAATTTAATACGAGGTAAGGAGCTCCAAGATCGACAATAAAATTTCCAACAACTCCATCTATTTCTGCCTCTAGTAATAATAAATTCCCAACGCGTTTAAGCGGAATAAATGTGCTGTCATTCTTAGCAAAATGACTTTTAATACTCTTTTCAAATGGTTGAGAAGAAAGCTTGATCACAACATCATCTACAATGATATAATTTGCTTTCTCTGTAGCGAAAATGACCCCTAAGCACAATAGGCAAAAAACAAAGAGTAGGCCTAAGGGTTTGTTCATTTTTAGATTTAGCTAGTAGCTGAAAATTACAGATACGAAGCTAGTCATTCTCTTCTAGTAATTATTTGATTTGTGTTGATTGGTTGTATAGTGCTTTCAAAGTCAATTTGCTAAAAATAAATCTCAGTTAAATCCTTTGCACTCCGACCCCAATTATAGTATCATTGTTATCAACTAATGCTTATTACGATGAAAACACTTTCCTTGACCTTTACTTTTGTTGCACTTGTATCCTTTAGTGTACTAGCGCAAAATAATGACACACTCGTTACTCCATCCGGATTAAACTATTTTTATACACAGCTTGGTAACGGTGAAGAAACGAAGGATGGGTGGGTAATAATTGCCCACTATATTGGATCATTTCCTGACGGAAAAGTTTTTGATTCTTCTCGTGATAGAGATCAGCCATTTGCATTTTCTTTAAATGAAGGTCAAGTTATTAAGGGAATGGATGAAGGTGTTTCTTTATTAAAAGTAGGCGACCGTGCAGTGTTTATCATGCCTTCTGAATTGGCCTATGGGGAAAAGGGAGCCGGAGAGTTTATTCCGCCAAACTCAACTTTGGTTTTCGATGTTGAGGTCTTGGATATGAAAGAAAATTCTCTTTATAAAGAATTGTCTAATGTGTTATTCACTATTGCTCCTGAGCAAAAAGACAGTAGTCTGCATATTGAAGAAATGGTAGACGCATATAAATCAATGAAAAAGGAGGGTTTTTCAACTGTTTATCATGACGAGTCAGACTTAAACAGGCTTGGTTACGATATTTTAGAAAACAATCCTAAAGATGCGGTCAAGATCTTTGAACTTAACGCAAAAGCCTACCCGGAGTCATCGAATGTATATGATAGCTTAGCTGAAGGCTATATGAAAATAGGAAAAAACAAGCTCGCAATTAAAAATTATGAAAAGTCTCTCCAATTGGATCCTGACAATTTGAATGCTGCTGAGTTGATCGAAAAGTTAAAAACGAAATAATTCTCATTTATTCATATTAAACAATTTTCCATTCCTTGATGCTTAAAACATCTTTGTTGTCATTTTTTAAATACTTTTACTTTAATGCATCCCATTCTATTTAAAATTCCAACTCCAGGCTTTTTACAAGGTTTTCTTCCCGAAGAACTCATCATATACAGCTATGGAGCATTGATATTTCTCGGGGCCATACTTGCTTCAAGCTTCCTTACTATTCAGCTTAAAAGAAAGTTTGGTATTAAAAGTGATGATTCATTAAACCTTGTAATAGGAATAATATTGGGAGCGATAATTGGAGGAAAAGCTTTTCTCTATTTTGAAAACCCTTCTTTCTTTAACGAAAACCCTTCTGCAATTTTCAGTAATTCAGGTTTTGTTTTTTATGGTTCCTTAATCGTCTCATTATCCGTTGTATGGTGGTTTATTAAAAAATACAAATTAGCATTATGGCCTTTTCTCGACATAATAGCGATCACCACATTGATCGTACACTTTTTCGGTCGCTTGGGGTGTTTCCTTGCAGGGTGTTGCCACGGAATTCCTTATGATGGTATCTTTTCAGTGATCTTTAGCGATCCACATTGTGCAGCTGACCCACTACATACTCCACTACATCCAACTCAGCTTTATAGTGCATTTATGCTCCTAACAATTCTGGTATTTCTCTTTTTAATAAAAAAAATACAGCGATTCGATGGGCAGATTTTCTTACTTTATTTGATGTTTTATTCAATAGGTAGGTCAATTATTGAAGAGTTTCGAGGAGATGAAGAGCGTGGTTTTGTATTTGACGGTTTTTTATCCCATTCACAACTTATTGCGCTTATATTATTAATCATATCCCTTTACTTTTATATAAAAAAGGAAATGAACATCGGTTTTACTAATGAAAACGAGTAACATGGAAAACAAGCAAGAACAGCCTAAGAAAAAAGATTTCTTCATATTAATTTTATTAAAATCACTATTGGCTATCGGCTTCGGAATGGCCTTTTTAATTAACCCCGAAGGAATGATCAATACCTTTTCGTACTTGATAGGAGCGGCACTTATTGTTTATGGAGTTATTTTAATCTCTAATGCCTATAGGGGAAGAAATGAACTGGCCTTTAAAAATTTGGTAATGGAAGATGGAGCGATAAACATTATCGTTGGTGCTATATTAATATTCTGGCCAAATTTAGGTCCCAACCTCGTTGTAATTATTCTTGGTACCTGGATTTTACTTGGTGGAATTATTCAATTGATCATAGCCAATAAGTATAAAGACAGCGTTGCCTCCCGAAATGGTAGAGGCTTGATAACCGTGATATTGGGTGCAATAGTAATTTTTAATCCAAGTGACAGTGTGCGCCTTTTTAGCATGGTTCTTGGAACACTTAGTTTACTTTATGGTATTTACCTTTTGTACTTAATAATGAAAATTGGAAAAGCTAAATAAGACCTTTCTCGCTTTATTATTTCTACTCCTTTTACAAGATGCAGTAGGACAAACATATATCTATAAAGGAAACAGTCGCTTTCCTCAAGATGTTGTGTTTAACATTCTTGAAGGCGAATTCAGAACTGCGAGAAATAGCTACGGACATCCGGCACTTTTCACTATTCGTGGTCAGCAAATCTTTAAAGGAGAGAGTATTTCCTTGCTTGATGTACTCTTCACCTATCGCAATGGCTATCTATTTCTTGGCTACTCTGACAACCCTTATGATATTGCTTACAACTTCGATGGAGAACATATTTATTTCAGGGATAGGGATTTCGCGATGGACATCGCCTTTACTATTTATCAAGATGGTATTTATGCCGGTCCAACTAACTTTGTATCAGATGTTTTGTTTACCATTGATGGACCCTATACAGAAACAGAGTTATTTCTGATTTTGTATGCTTTGAAGCTTTTATAAATAGGGTCGTTTCTTAACCACAATGACTCAGAGTAGGCACCGAGTACACGGAGAAAAAAATAATTTCTAGTGACCTTTGCACCTTCCCTGCCTCGCTGGAAGGCGGGTTTGTGAACTTGGTGGTTAATTTAAATACAATAAAACTGTATTCGATTATAACTCTTTAAAAAAGCGTTTTTGATTTAAAAGGATGATCCCAACTCCGACAGAGATCGCAGAATCGGCGATATTGAATATAGGTCGAAAAAACAAGAAGTGGTCTCCGCCCCAAAATGGCAACCACTCAGGAAACCGGCCTTCAATTAATGGAAAATAAAGCATGTCCACTACTTTACCATGTAAAAAAGTGCCATATCCGCCTTCAGCAGGAAACATCGTTGCTGTTTCAAAATAACTGCTTTCGGAAAAGATCAATCCATAAATTGCGCTATCAATAATATTCCCTACCGCACCGGCGAGAATCAATGATATACTAATAATTAAGCCTGTTGGAGCTTTTTTCTTGATCAGTTTAGCTAAAAATATAGCGATCATTGAAATCGCGACAATTCTAAAAAGACTTAAGGCTAATTTACCCCAATCACCTCCAAACTCAAGTCCAAAAGCCATTCCTGGGTTTTCAATAAAATGTATGTAAAACCAATCACCAAAAACACTGATGGATTCATCATACAGCATTTGTGTTTTTACCCAGATCTTAACTACCTGATCAATAAGTAATACAAGAAAAAATGTAATTAATGACTTTTTCAAGCAACTATGATTTTAACGATTTTCACGCTCTTTAGCACTAATACTCAATGTCGCATGAGGAACCAAACGGAGCCTTTCTTTGATAATTAATTTACCTGTAGCACGACAAATACCATAAGTTTTATTCTCAACTCTTACTAGTGCCGCATCAAGATTATTAATGAACTTTTCTTGTCGTACCGCTAATTGAGCTGTTTCTTCTCGAGACAATGTTTCCGAACCATCTTCCATCATTTTAAAAGAAGGGGATGTATCGTTTGTTCCATGGTCATCATTATATGAAAGAGAATCTCGAAGCATGTCAAGATCTTTTTTCGCCTCAGTAATTTTATTAATTATTAACTCTTTGAATTCTTCTAAATCCTTATCGGAGTACCTTTTACTTTCTTCAGCCATAATTCTTTCCTTTCTTTCTTACAAAATATTCTCATTAGAAGTGATCTCGTAAAAAAATGTGTGCAAATATATTCGATATTTGCTTTTATTTAAACAAACTTTCAAATAAAAAACCTTACTAATCAACAAGTTTTTCTAGTGAAGGTTCAATTAATTCATACTTGCTATAACTAATAATTATACTTCTTAGTATTGAAGTTACCCTCTTATACGGAAAGGCATTCATTTCGTTATATATTTTTATCTTGTCAGCTCTCAGACTAAAACCCCCTTTTAATAGTGTAGCGGTTTTATTATTTGCTAAATAAATAGAGTTATGAAAAATCCCCTTATCAAAATATTAACTGCATTCGTTTGCATCTTCATTTATTCAATCACTCCCTTGATTGCTTCTGATTTCTCCACGACTAAGACAATGGATAAGTCAGAAGGCTATTTCAATTATTATTATGATGAAAAAGAAGATGCAATATACCTTGAGGTAAATCACCTCGATAGTGATTTTCTCTATGTTTCTGCCTTAGCTACAGGTATCGGTTCGAATGATATTGGATTAGATAGAGGTCAGTTAGGCACGCAACGTGTACTGCATTTCGAAAAAGCGGGTTCAAAACTGCTTTTGGTAGAGGATAATTTAAGCTACCGGTCTTTTAGTACAAATTCGGCTGAGAACAGGTCTGTTAAGGAGGCGTTTGCACAATCCATCCTAGCAGGATTTCCGATAGTAGAAGAAAGTAATGGCGCTTACCTCATCAATATTAGCGACTTCTTAATCAGAGATGCACATGGGGTAAGCATAGCTTTAGCATTAACAAAACAAGGAAATTATAGCCTTGATAAAACGAGGTCAGCCCTGTTTCTGGAAAGAACAAAAAACTTCCCGAAGAACTCAGAATTCGAGGCAATACTTACCTTTACAGGTAAGGCAGAAGGTTCAGAGATCAGAAGTGTGGCGCCTAATTCATCGGCAATAACACTTCGTCAACACCATTCGTTCATTGAATTACCGGATAATAATTACTCATCAAGAAAATTTGATCCGCGCATGGGATATTTTGGAATATCCTATTTCGATTATACTTCAGCGATCGATGAGAACATGGAGAAAAAATTTATTTCCCGGCATCGGCTACAAAAAAAGGATGCATCAGCAGAAAAAAGTGAAGCTATTGAGCCCATCGTATACTACCTCGATCCAGGAACACCTGAGCCAGTAAGAAGTGCACTGCTGGAAGGTGCGAGATGGTGGAATCAAGCCTTTGAAGCGGCTGGTTATATAGATGCTTTTCGTGTAGAAATGCTTCCAGAAGATGTAGATCCTCTTGATATCCGATACAATGTAATTCAATGGGTTCATCGCTCAACTCGTGGATGGTCTTATGGTGGAGGTGTTATCGACCCTCGAACAGGAGAAATAATTAAAGGGCATGTTTCATTGGGTTCCTTGCGGGTTCGACAAGATTACCTGATTGCTAATGGTTTGTTAAGCCCTTTTGAAAATGGTGATGAAACAGAAGAAGGTATCAATATGGCTTTGGCTCGCTTGCGCCAGTTATCTGCTCACGAGGTAGGTCATACACTCGGACTTGCGCATAATTATTCTTCAAGCATGGATGGGCGTGCTTCGGTTATGGATTATCCACATCCCAAAATTGACATCATTGATGGAAAATTGGATTTATCCAATGCCTATGATCAAAAAATAGGAGAATGGGATAAAATGGCAATACAATATGGTTATCAGGATTTTCCGAAGGGAAGTGAAGAGGATATTTTACTTACTGAAATTATTAATGAGACCTATAAAAATAAAAATCTGTCATTTATTTCCGACAGTGATGCACGACCACAAGGGAGTGCTCATCCAAACGCCCATCTTTGGGATAATGGAAACAATGCAGCCCAAGAATTGAGTCATATTATGGAAGTCAGGGCTATTGCCTTAGATCAATTTTCTGAAAAAGCGATTCGCCCGGGGCAAAGTATGGCTTCGTTAGAAGAAGCACTTGCACCAATTTATTTTATGCATCGTTATCAGATCGAAGCTGCAGCAAAAGTACTTGGGGGACTTAATTACACCTATGCCATGCGTGGTGATGGTCAAGAAATAACTTCCTTTATTTCGAAGGAAGATCAACTGGAAGCTTTTGAGTCATTACTCATCACCTTAACACCATCTGAATTGGCATTGAATGAACCACTCATTGAGCTTATTCCACCAAAACCAATGGGATCTTATCGTGGTCGAGAGAGCATGCCTTCGAAAGTGGGTGTTGTTTTCGATCCTGTTGCAATTGCAGGAAATGCAAGTAAAATAACATTGTCCTTTATGCTTCATCCTGAACGAGCTAATCGTTTGGTTGATTTTAATTACAGAAATAAAGATCAACCAGGTTTAGACCTGATATTAAATGAATTAATCAATTTCTGCTTAAGCATGGATGTATCCACTGGATTGGAAAGAGAGATCTCGCATTTAATTATTCAAAACAGCATATACCAAATGATGTTATTAGCGCGCGATGAACGGTCTAATATTGAGGTTACGGCCATTGCTACACACGCTATTGATAGCTTTCATGAAAAACTAATTGAATACGATAATAAAGCACTTGTAGAAGATCATGCTATATTGCATTATACCTTAAATATGATAGAACAATTTAAGAAGGATCCGAATTCGATCATCGTTCCAAAATCACTAAAAACACCAAATGGCTCACCGATCGGACATGATTATTATTGTACTAATCCAACATATTAAGACCTATGGAAACAAATAATAAACCTTCAAATAAATTTAATAAAAAAGGTATTGCAGCTGGAATAGCCATGGGTGTAGCACTTGGTGTTGCCCTTAAAAATGTGTTATTGGGAATAAGCCTGGGTATTATTTTTGCTCTTGTTTTCTCACGTCAATTTGAAAAAAAGAAAGAAGATCAATAAGAAGATGAAAACTGCCATTAGATTGAAGCCCAATGGAAAAATAAAACTTGTCCTTAGAGAAAACTTCAACCTTTTACAATAACTTTTTAATCCCTTCTTAAAGCACCAAAGGTGCGACATCAAATGCCCTGAGCTTAGCTCAGGGGAAAATGATAGAATATCATTTAGAGCCCCAAGGGGGTGATATCAAAATTAAAGACTAAAGTAAGATCAATAAGCGGAAGAAAACTGTTTAAGAAAACGAACATCATTTTCAAAGAACATTCGCAAGTCTTTTACTTGGTATTTAAGCATTGCTATCCGTTCTATTCCCATTCCGAAGGCATAGCCGGAATATACATTTGGATCAATCCCGTTACTCTTTAATACATTCGGGTCTACCATTCCGCATCCCATGATCTCTAACCATCCAGTTCCTTTGGTAATTCTATAATCTGCTTCAGAATTTAATCCCCAGTATATGTCCATTTCGGCACTAGGCTCAGTAAACGGAAAATAAGAAGGTCGTAAACGGATCTCCGTTTCTTCTCCAAAAAATTCACGTGCAAAATAAAGGAGTGTTTGTTTTAAATCGGCAAAAGAAACATCCTTATCGATGTATAATCCTTCAACCTGATGAAAAATACAATGTGCCCGTGCAGAAATAGCTTCATTTCTAAATACCCTTCCCGGACTTATCGTTCGGATAGGAGGGTTTTCATTTTCCATCACCCTAACCTGAACTGATGAAGTATGGGTACGTAATGCCAACTCCTGGTTCTTATCTAAAAAGAAGGTGTCTTGCATATCTCGTGCAGGATGTTCTTTTGGAAAATTCAAAGCAGAGAAATTATGCCAATCATCTTCAATTTCTGGTCCTTCAGAAACGGTAAACCCAATACGAGAAAATATGTCGATGATCTGTTGTCTTACAATAGAAATAGGATGACGAGATCCCGCTTCGGTTTCTCCCGCAGGTCGGCTTAGATCAAGCGTGTTCTTTGATTTTCCGCTGGAGACTTTTTGAGAAGACTTTAACTTTTCAAGTTTTTCCTGTACACTTGATTTAAGTTCGTTGATGGCTTTTCCCATTTCTGGCTTCAGCTTATTTTCAAGCTGTTTAAAATCATCCATCAGGTCTTTGAACACCCCTTTTTTACCAAGGTATTCAATTCTTATTTTCTCTATCTCCTCTGCTGTTGTAGCAGTAAGCACCTCGATTTTTTTGAGGTGCTCTTTAATTTTATTGATCATGTAAAAATTGTCTCGTCTTATTGAACGATCATTACTTCCATTGAAATATCTGCATTAGGCCGACTCATTTTATTAGCTGAGCTTCCTGCAATTGCTTCTAAGGTATCAAAACCTTCAGTCATTTCTCCAAAAACAGTATAGGTTCCATCTAAATGTGGTGCACCACCTACTGTTGAATAAGTATGAACTTGGTCATCAGTATAATTCCATTGTTGATCAGCTGGAAGCATTCCGTTTCTTCTTTCTTCTAATGAAAGAACAGTAGCAGCATCCATTACTCTTCCTTCAACAATATAAAACTGACTTCCGTTTGAAGCGAACTCTGGATTTGCTCTATCTCCTTTTCTTGCTGCGCATAAGGCTCCTTTCTTGTGAAATCTATTATGAACGATCTCAGCGGGTACAGTATAACCAGGACTACCTTTACCTAAATTTTGACCAGGCGCTGCTCCTTTAGATTCCGGATCTCCACCTTGAATCATAAAGTCGTTAATTACTCTGTGAAACAATGTCCCGTCATAATATCCTTCTTTTACTAATTTTATGAAGTTATCACGATGTTGAGGCGTGTCATTATAAAGTTTTAATTTCATATCTCCCATACTTGTACTAATAAGCACAAATTGATCTTCACTTTCGTTCACTGAAAAGGACATTCCCATCATCCCTATTATCATCACAAGTAGACTAATTTTCTTCATAATTCTGTTTTTTTGTTATCAATCTGTTCCCTGGCTTTATTAGCTCAAAAAAATTTCTATTTTTGTTCAGTTCTGCATTCAACTGTAATTCAGCGAAAATAATAAAATAAGACCATTAATTAAATCTTGTTTTACGAATGCTTGACGAAATTAAACCTTAAAGGCAGCCTAATTTAAATTAGCCGTCTTAAAAAGAAAAGGATGATGACAAAAATACGATTTATTGGTGCGCTAAGTCTTCTTTCATTATTGATCTTAAGCTCTTGTTATAAAGTAGAAAATACTTTTGCAACCATTACTGTAACTGACAAAAATGGTGTTGTACTTCCTAATACAGAAGTTCATGTTTTTCCAAATCCAACGGAACCTGCAAATCCGCCTGCTGAAATAAATCAGGAATTGGATCAGTTCAAAACTACAGATCATGCCGGACAGGTTGAATTCGACTTTTCAGAATATTACCAAAGAGGTCAGGTTGGACTTTTTGTTTTAAATATTGAAGCTACTTCTGGTGATACTTTGATGATTCCTGGGATTATTAAAGTGGAAGAACAGGTTCACAATTACGAAACGATCAAGTTTCCATTCGAGCTATAATTAACTATCTACTCGACTATCATCCATTTGGAATGCTAATGCCCGAAAACGCACTATTAGCGCCCCACTTTAAGATACACTAAGGTATTTTCTCATTCTTTTAGCACTTTTTATTCTATCGTTTAATCTCAGTAAAACACCTGATTTTTTAGGTGCTTATTCTGTTTACTTTTATTGACCAAGAGTTGCTAGTGTTGTATTGTAAGCACTTCGACTGGAAGTTAATAAGCTTGATATTCCAAATTGGAACATCAAGATAACTTTATAGAAAGAATAAAAAATTAAAACATTGTACAAGGAAACGGTCATTACCAAGGAAACAATAATCAATAAGATCTACATGATAAGAGACTTAAAGGTGATGGTTGACAGAGATTTAGCGATACTATATGGAGTGACAACTGGAAATTTAAACAAAGCAGTAAATCGAAACTCTAAACGTTTCCCAGAAGATTTTATGTTTGAGTTAAACAAAGAGGAATTTAAAAGTTTAAACGCGCAAATTGAAGTTTCAAATTGGGGAGGGAATCGAAAGCTACCAAAAGTTTTTACGGAACAAGGAGTTGCTATGTTATCTGGAGTTATTCATAGTGATAGAGCAATAATAGTTAACATACAAATAATGAGGACCTATACTCTAATGCGAAAATTATTGTTAACTCATAATGACATACTACTTAAAATAGAAGAAATGGAAAAGAAAGTATTTAGTCAAGATGAAAAAATTAAGCTTATTTTCAATTACTTAAAACAATTTATCAAAGAGAAAGAAAGTCCTCGAAGAGCGATTGGGTTTAAACAAAAATTGTAGAAAAACATGAGTGATCAATCATTCATAGCAGAGGAAGTTGTAATTAGAAAAATCTATGAAATAAGAGATGTAAAAGTGATGATCGATAGGGATCTAGCAGAACTTTATGGTACAGAGACTAAAAGATTAAAAGAAGCGGTTAGAAGAAATATTGATCGCTTCCCCTTAGATTTTATGTTTGAAATGACAAAAATAGAATTTGAAACTTGGAGGACGCAAATTGCGTCCTCCAATTCAGATCAAAAAGGATTAAGATATGTCCTTGCTTTTTTTACCCTTTTTCAAGCAGAAATATCTGTTTAGAATAATATCGTTATTTCCTTTTTCTTCCGTCACTTCATGACGTCAATATCCTTTGATACTTTTTATAAAGTATCCAAAATCCTCCAAGGGAGATCCTTCTCCCCACTCTGATTTATTTCTAAAACAATATTAAAATAATGCTATTCCATAGCAGACGTAAACGCCTTTAAGTTGTTTTTACGAAATAAATCATTATTCATATGCTGATTGATTTTTAAAGGTATTCATGAACCCTTTGGGGTTTCACATCCATCGCCGGCCCGGCTCCCTTTCATTGCCATCGCACTTTTTCATAGATACATCTCTATACAAGGAACTTCAACTTGAGGAGCCAATTTGGCACCTCCAATCATTCACTCATTCACTCATTCAATAATATCAACTCTTCACCTCATCAAAATAAACGATCAAGGCTTCTTTCATAAATTGCTCCTGTTGTTGGCCTTTTAGAATCGGTAACTTCTTAGCGTTCGTAAAATGAGGCCATCCATCATCGTCTTTATGTGAATATTCGTAGTACCCTTCCTTTTCTAAAACACTACAAATACCAATATGGATAAGGTCGATTTTTTGTGATTTACTAAATTTTATTGCTCCTTTACCCAGCTCTTGTATGCCAATCATAAATAGCATACTCTGTGAATCAGATTCCATTCCAAACTCTTTCTCGAACCACGAACTAAGGCTCTCCCATTTTTCATTTAAGTCTTCCACTCAGTAATCTTTTAGCAAAACTAAACCTTATCCCCTTTTCATTGTTTATTAATTCAATTTAAAAATACGATCGTACTTATCTTAATCGTTAAGTTTACAATTGAATGGAAGCGCTATTAAAAAACTGGATCGACGTAATTATTATTATTCTCCTGCTCTGGAGTGTGATTAAAGGCTTTCGAAAGGGATTTATTATAGAACTAGCCTCACTACTTGCTCTAATGTTAGGGATTTTTGGTGCAATAAAATTTGCAGACCTCACTGCTGCCTACCTTTCTGAAAATGTAAACCTTCCCGAGGATTATACTCCGCTTATCGCCTTTGCACTCACGTTTATCGTTATCGTTGTCGCGGTACATTTTCTGGCACGGCTCGTACAAACCTTAGTTAAAATGGTGGCACTCAATTTTATTAATCGCTTAGCAGGTGCAATCTTTAGTGGACTTAAAACCGCATTAATTCTGAGCTTTATTCTCTTTTTTGTGGAGAGCATCGATCAAAACGTAAAAGTTATTCCGCGAAGTCAAAAACAAAACAGTTTATTCTATTATCCTCTCTCGAGTGTAGCCTTTGATTTCTTACCAAAAATTACGAACTCGACCTACTTCGATTATTTGAAAAATGAATTTTATGAACTCAAAGATGCTATCCCGGATATCATTGATGAATAATAAATAAAATACTTTTCGTTCTATAAATATGCTTTTTGGTTCAAAATTATTGACACTCTAATGAATATTTAAGCATATTTATAACCGTAAACGACTGAATAACAATACAACTAGCAATAATACTATTAACAATAAGCAACTATTGTACTATGCCTATATTATGTGAAACCGGAGGAATTGAGGTCTATGTTCCAACTGTTGAGAATCCCTGGACCAAAGAAAAAGTGAGTCATTTGTATCGAAGGTTAGGATTCGGGACAAGCGTTTCTACTATTGAAGCTGGTCTTTTATTAACACCAGAAGAATTGGTAGATTCATTAATGGACGCTGCGATTGCACTTCCAATAAGAGAAGAGCCTGATTGGGCCTTTTGGAATTTTGATGACTACACAGACTTTGGTGAGGAATCTTCACTTCAGCGGGATTTTTTATATAAAGGTTTCATGTCTGATATGATCAATAATGGCTTTCGCGATAAAATGACCCTGTTTTGGAGTAATCATTTCGTTACTGAGTTACAGGTTTATAATTGTCCTTCCTATATGTGGCAATACTATACGCTATTACAACAAAATGGCTTAGGTAATTTTAAAACATTTGTCGAAGATATTGGATTAACACCGGCCATGCTCGCCTATTTAAATGGTGGAGAAAACACGGCAACCGAGCCCAATGAAAATTACGGTCGTGAATTGTATGAACTGTTTACACTCGGAGAAAATAATGGATATACCCAAGAGGATATTGTTGCCACAGCCAGAGCATTAAGTGGATATGTGAATATCACCACCTATTGTGGAACGATCACCTTTGACGATACACAACATGATAATGACGACAAAACCATTTTTGGTCAAACCGGAAATTGGGGCTATCAAGATGTGATGAATATTTTATTTGAACAACGTTCGGATGAGATCGCCGGACATATTTGTTCAAAGTTGTATACTTTTTTCGTCAGTCATGAGCTTGATCAAGATATCGTTGATGAGATGAAGATCACCTTTTTGGCTAATGATTTTGAAATAGAACCTGTGCTTCGTCAATTATTTAAAAGTGAACACTTCTTTGATAGTGATATGATCGGAGTTCAGGTGAAAAGCCCAATGGACCTTGCCATTTCTTTTGTAAAACAAAGTGAATTCACCTTAAATGATGAGGCAATGATAGGTCTGGCATACCTAAGTTCTATACTCGGTCAAGTCTTATTTAATCCTGTGGATGTTGCTGGGTGGCAAGGAAATCATGATTGGATCAATGCAAGTACATTAACAGGCCGGTGGTTAACCATCGATTATTACGTTTTTGCCATTTTTGAGAATTTTCCTGATGACCTTCAATTACTCATTGAAAACATAGTAGGTGAACCTGCTAATGACCCTGCCTTTGTTACGCAGAAAATTGTCGATTATTTTATTCCAAATGGACTCCAAACGGTAGATGCTTATATAGAAGCAACGGATGTTTTTAAATGGGAGGTTCCACAAAACTATTTTGATGAAGGGCTATGGGACTTGAATTGGTCTACCATCCCTGCACAAATGGCTGTGTTATTATCTCATATTTCAAAAATTCCAGCCTTTCAACTTTACTAAACCCAGACACTATGAAATCATTTAATAAAAATATAGGCAGTAAGATAAGTGATGGTAGCTCCCATTCTAAGGCGCATCAAACTTGGAATAGAAGGTCTTTTTTACAGGCTTTAGGACTAAGTGGAGGGGCTTCCATGCTGCTTGGTAAACTCCCTTTACATGCTTCTTCTGCTACGCCCTTAGGTAATGCACTAGATCAGCTAGAGAATGACAGAATTCTTGTTGTCGTTCGATTAAAAGGAGGTAATGATGGCCTAAATACAATCGTACCCATGTATGATTACGACACCTATGCGCAGAATAGAAGCACTATTAAAATTGAAGAAAATGCAGTCGTTGATCTTAACACCGATTTTGCCATTCCTGATTATATGGATTCGCTGGAAGCTGTTTGGAATGATGGGAAAATGAAAGTTGTACACGGTGTTGGTTATCCAGATCAAAATTTATCTCATTTTCGTTCGTCAGATATTTGGGCATCTTCAAGTGATGTATCCGAAAATGTAGATTCCGGATTTTTAGGTCGCCATTTTGAAAATGAATATCCCGATTTTTTGGTGAGCCCTCCTGAAGTGCCACCTGCAATACAGATCGGAAGTATTGGTAATTTATTATTTGATGGTACAGATGGAACGGGTTATTCGTTTTCTGTTGCCAATCCCGAACAACTATATCAAGTTGCACAAAATGGGTGGTTACACGATGTTCAAGATACTCCAGATTGCTATTATGGCGATCAGGTAGGGTTTTTAAGAGGAATCGCCAACACAACTTTTCTTTATGCCTCTGTAATAAATGATGCTTATACCAGTGCAAGTAATGATGTTGAATATGATGACATGGAATTGGCAAATCAGCTTTCCATTGTTGCGCGTTTGATCAAAGGAGGATTAGGAACCAAAGTATATATGGTAACCCTTAATGGCTTTGATACGCACGCAAATGAACCTGAGCAGCACCAAGCATTAATGACAGATCTTGCCAACTCAATTAGTAATTTCTATGAAGACATCTCAAATGGTGGTTTTGATAATGATGTATTAACGATGACCATTTCAGAGTTTGGCCGACGAGTAGAACAAAATGCTTCTGATGGTACAGATCATGGTTCTTCTGCCCCGGTTATGTTATTCGGACCCGCCTTAAATGGCAATGGTTTTGTAGGAGATCATCCAAGTTTAACCGATCTGGATGATGCGGGAAATATGGATTTTACCACAGATTTTCGTCAGGTCTATGCGAGTGTTCTCGAGCACTGGTTGTGTATTGATGCCGATGTTGTTGATGAATTATTACTTGGGGTGGTCTATGAGCGTTTAACTTTAGGACTTGATTGTATAGGCGTTTCTGTAGATGAGTTTGCGATGAAAGACTTTAAGCATGAGGCCCGCTATTCGTCTGGTGGGGAAATCTATATACATTACGTTCTTCCTCGAGCGATGTCAATTAACATTCAGATCTATAATATTATGGGGCAAAGCGTGGCTCAATTGATCAATGAAAGGCAATTAGCTGGTGAACAAAATATTCCGGTAAAACAACATTCAGGTCAGTTAAGTGTTGGTCAGTATATATATCGGATAACGGCAAATGACAAGGCTTTTAGCAGGAGTTTTATTATTGCTAAATAGCTCTTCTAATTACCTATTTCTTCTTACTTTTATGCAACGTAAATATCTCGACTGCGCATGTTTTTAATTGGATTAGAAATACGTTACAATAAGATCCGTTCCTTGATGCATATGGCTAAAAAGGATAGCCTTACCGAATTAGCTGAGCTCAATTATATTAAATGGGCAGCAAAAAAATTAGAGATAAGCGAGGAAGAGTTGATCGATATCGCTGAAGGCGAAAAAGGGTTTTCATCCCCTTATTCAACGGAGGAACGATTATCACTATTATACGAGTTAATGAGGTCTTTTTATCATGAAAAGCAAATTGATAAATCCGAAATGCCCCTTTGCACAGAATTAGCGATCAAGATGGAGATCAAAATAAAATCAGTAGATAAGCTTTTGCGTATGATAAAGAAAAACGACCAAAAACTAATCGATTACGAAGCCTTTCAAACTATTTGTTCTTAGTTAAGAATTGCCTTAATTCCAGGAAGGGTTTTACCTTCTAATGACTCAAGCATTGCCCCTCCACCGGTAGAAACATAACTTACTTTATCCTTCATCTTAAACATATTTACAGCAGCCACCGAATCACCTCCACCAACAAGTGAAAATGCTCCATTAGCTGTTGAGTCTGCAATAGCTTCAATCAACGAAAATGTGCCATTTGCAAAGGTTTTCATTTCAAAAACTCCCATTGGTCCGTTAAATAAAATAGTGCGTGAAGCAATTAAGACATTTCTAATTTCTTCCATCGCATTTGGTCCGATATCAAGCCCCATCCATCCATCCGGAATAGAATCTGTTTGAACAATCTGAGTATTTGCCTCTTCGTTAAAAGCATCTGCTATCTTACTGTCGCTAGGTAAAAGAATGGCTACATTTTGCTCTTTCGCTTTATTCATAATATCAAGAGCCGTTTCCAAATATTCATCTTCCACCAATGAGTTTCCTATTTTACCTCCTTTGGCCTTAATAAAAGTAAAGGTCATACCTCCACCAATAATAAGATTATCAATTGTAGGAAGAAGGTTTTCAATGATTCCGATCTTACTGGATACTTTAGCTCCTCCAATAATTGCCGTTACCGGTTTTTGACTATTATGAAGTACTTTTTCAATTCCATTGAGCTCTTTTTCCATCAATAAACCAAACATTTTGTTCTCAGGAAAATAGTCGGCGATCACCGCCGTTGAAGCGTGGGCACGATGTGCGGTTCCAAAAGCATCATTAATAAAAACATCTCCTAAAGCAGCTAATTTTTCTGCAAATATAGGGTCCCCTTTTTTCTCTTCTGGGTAAAAGCGAAGATTCTCTATTAACAGAATATCCCTAGGTTTTAATTTAGAGGCAAGGTAATTTGCTTCTTTACCGATACAATCATCCGCAAAAAGAATCGATCTACCTAAAAGTTCTTCTAGGCGAGGAATAATGTGTTTTAATGAAAATTCACTTTCATTCGCTTTTGGTCTACCCAAGTGCGACATCAATATAACCGCTCCTCCACCTGAGATTACTTTCTCAATACTTGGTAAGGCGGCTCTGATACGTGTATCATCACTAACTTCATGCGCTCCATTTAACGGAACATTAAAATCAACACGAATAAGTGCTTTCTTTCCTGAAAAATCAAATGTGTTTATATCCTTCATCTTAACTTAATCTATAGTTGCGATACACTTTAATTCAATCGCTATTGGGGTGGGAAGTGAAATAATTTCTACGGTAGTCCGGCATGGTTGATTATCTTTAAAATACTCAGCGTAAACGCGATTATAAGTCTTAAAATCATCCTTCATATTGGTAAGAAAAACCGTGACGTCGATCAATTGAGCCCAACTAGAACCTGAAGCTTCAAGGACCAATCTTACATTTTTAAATACTGAATGACATTGTTTTTCAATATCGTAACTCTCGATTTCTCCTTTTTCGTTCAACGTCACTCCGGGAATAGTTTTGCTTCCCTTTTCACGAGGTCCTACACCTGAAAGAAACAATAAGTTTCCGTGCTTTCGTGCATGTGGATAGGCTCCTACAGGTTCCGGTGCTTTTTCAGCATTGATCTTTTCACTCATGTGTTGAAATTTCGACAAAAGTATCTGAATCCCTGCTATCTTGGAAAAAAATACTCTTTTATTTCAAAATCTTTTAAGTATCCTTTTCACCTGGCTCGCATAAGATTCACCAAAAAGTATAGCATGAACGAGTAAGGGGTACAACTGACTTATCTCGATTCTTTCTTTCCATGATCTTTCCAGTGGATAAGTTTCGTGATAGGATTGATACATCTCCGATGGAAAACCACCAAACAAGAGGGTCATCGCAAGATCCATTTCTCTGTGTCCATAATATACTGCAGGGTCAAAAACAGCAGGTTTCCCATTGCAAAAATCTGCATTCCCACTCCAAAGATCTCCATGAAGCAATGATGCCTTTTCCCTAGGGTATATTTCATCGATCCTATTAATAAATTGCATTAAATGCTGTTCATCACTGTTCTCAAATTTCCCTTGATCAAAGGCAATTTTAAAAAGTGGCAGTATGCGTTGATCAGCATAATACTCAGACCATAGAATCGTTTGTTTGTTAGTCTGAGGCAGGCTCCCGATAAAATTATCATGGTCCAAACCAAAATATTCACTTTTATTCTGGTGTAAATTTGCCAATGAAACCCCAAACTCTTGCCAATCTCCTTTTGATGAAAGGTCCATCCATTCCATCAATAAAAAACAGGTTTTTTCATGCTCTCCAGTAAAGTATACTTCCGGAACACTAAAATTACTTGCCTTTTTTAGGATCTCTAGTCCCTTATGTTCAGTCACGAACATAAGGGGGTGTTTTATACTGCTGTTTATTTTCAAAAAATACTTTTTCCCATTTGCTATTAATTGATAAGTATCGTTAATGTCACCCCCACGAACACGCTTAACGTTTATAGCATCAACCTTTGTATACAGCTCCTTTCTGAGGCAATTTTCAATATGGTTTACTAATGAGCGATTTAGCATAATGAGTTATTGAGGATATAAAAATAGTTGTAAATTCGCCATCCTTAAAATCAGCTTCTTCGCTGAAGCTGATACGAAAAGGGAACAATCCTTCTACTCAGCCAAAGGCTGATACGAAGGATAAAAGGGGGATTAGCTCAGTTGGCTAGAGCACCACGCTGGCAGCGTGGGGGTCATCGGTTCGAATCCGATATTCTCCACAGAGAATTGAGGAGTTTATCCACCATAGCGATAGCGATAGCGAAGGAGGAATATTCTCCACAAATAACCGATCTAATGGTCGGTTGTTTTTTTATAAATCAGCAATGATTAAAAGGATGAAATTATCCAAATACATTTATTCAAGTATATTTGAATCTGAATTTTCACATTAACCATGGAAAGCACACCGATTCAATTAAGAAAAAGAATTGTCATTTTCCTAATTGGAATAATTTCTTTACCTCGTTTTAAATGGTCTTTCGATACCCATATCGAAGGGGCTGAAAACCTTAAATCACTTCCTAAAAAAGGTGTTCTATTTGTTGGTAATCACCAAACTTACTTCGCAGAAACAGCGTTGATGTATCATGTAATAATCGCTTCTAAATGGAAAAGATACAATAAGTTACCAGCGCTATATATGCTGATGTTCCCAAAGATCAATATCTTTTTCGTTGCGGCAATGGAAACCATGAAGTCGGGATTATTACCTCGATTATTCAAATTAGCAGGCGGGATTTTGGTAAAAAGGACTTGGCGAGATAAAGGAGAAAATGTTAAGCGGAAGGTAGATTTTAATGATACACATAAGATCGGTGATGCGCTGGAACGTGGCTGGGTGATCAATTTTCCTCAAGGAACCACAAAGCCTTTTGTAAAAGGAAGAAAAGGTGTTGCTCATATAATTAAACAGTACCATCCTGTTGTAGTGCCTATTGTTGTTGATGGTTTTAGAAGAAGCTTTGACAAAAAAGGACTCTTTTTTAAGAAAAAAGGGCTTGATCTCTACCTAACTGTTAAACCACCTATTCATATCGATTATGAAGGGAATGTTGAGGATGTTTTAAAGGATGTGATGTACGAGATCGAACAATCGGAAGAATTTGATCAGGTAGGAAATTTGGAAGCAACTAAGGAATTGGAGAAAAAGGGTGATCAAAATTCTAAACGAACCTGGTATTGATCGAATAAATATTCATTCGCTTTTTTAAAGTGATCATTTCCAAGAAAACCCCGATGAGCAGAAAGTGGTGACGGATGTGGTGATTCAAGAATTAAATTTGAACTTGCATCGATCAATTTCTTCTTACTTCTGGCAAAATTCCCCCATAACAAATACACAATATTCTTTTTCTTTTTATTGATCATACTGATCACATTATCGGTAAACGTTTCCCAACCTTTTCCTTGATGCGAACCTGCTTCTCCTGATTGCACTGTTAATGTTGCATTAAGCAATAATACCCCTTGATTAGCCCAATGCGTAAGGTCACCATCAAGTGGTAAACCCTTCTCGAATTCCAGATCAATTTCTTTAAAAATATTTCGCAGTGAGGGAGGGAATTTCACCCCATGATTTACAGAAAAGCACATACCATTTGCCTGTCCCGGACCATGATAGGGATCTTGTCCTATAATTACAAGTTTCAAATCATTCCACTTGCACTGTTCGAAAGCATTAAATATTAAATTTCCCGGAGGAAATATTGTGTGCTCTTGATACTCCGATTTCACAAAATCAACTAACTCAACAAAATAACTTTTAGAAAATTCTTCGTTAAGATGGGGTTTCCAATCTTGTGCTATTCGAACTTCCATCGCAATTAATCTGTAGAATTAAATGAATAACCAATTTGAAAATAATAACGGAAATAAGAATCTGTAGAATTTCTACTTATCCCTAATGAAATGGGGCCGATCAAACTCTTATACCTTAAATTAAGACCATATCCAATCAATGAATTTTCATTTACTACCATGTCCCAATCTATACTTGAAAGGTTGTCGATTGGAACATATTCATGGTGTACTAATACATTAACACCATATTGGATAAATAAACTTTTCCAAATTACATTTTGTAAAGTAAGGCCTACTAAAGCGAAGTTATTTGTATATAACTCTCCGAAATTTAAACCAAAAACAGCAACGTCCATCTGGTTTATTTTTTGAACTCCTCCTAGTCTAAATTCGCTATAAAATGCACCTTCCTTTTCTGTTGAGATCGTAGTTCCCAATACCACTCTGGGCATCAACTGAAACTTAGTGGAAAAATTAGTGATCGACTTATGATTGAAATAAACTTGTATGAAGTAATCTGGCTCAATATTCTCTTTAATGATCTCATTTAATTGTTGCTCCGTAATAGGAACAGAAATAGTCGTCGTATCATCGATCTCTACATTGAGATCAACCGTTTCTACTCCATTTTTAAATTTTACCGAATAACTATTTCCGACAAATGTTTTTAATATAATTTCGGTATTGCTCCCCTTTGTTGCAAAATTACGGTCATTGAATGAGTTCCTAAAATAGGATAAAACAATTTTATGAAAGTTAAGTTCTGTTTTATCTATGCCTTCAGGCAGGTTAAATGAAAATTTCGATCTTTCGTTAAAAGACGAGAATTCATAACCTAAGCTATAACTATGTTTCAATGATTGTGTAGTTAATGCCTGAAATAAAAAATTATTTAGCGTACTGGTAGCATAATCCTTGATCTCCCCTTTTTCATAGCTTGGGATTTGCAATAAATGATAATCGTATATGGCGTTAAGTGCTACGTGTTGCATACGTCCCATATATTTTAAATAATCGAATCTAATTTTTGGGTTTTCAGATATATCACCTAGTAAAACGGCCCGAGAACCTTTAAAAAGAATGTTCTTTAAAGTAAGGTTTAACACTACTCCCGCAGAAAAAGTATTATCATAATGAACGGATGCCAGTAGAGTAGCAGGTGACCTTTCTTTCATATTGATTATTAAACGATGCTCATCTTCACCTTTAATTTTATCAATATGATAAACAACTTTAGAAAAGTTATTTAGGCCATAAATACTTCTAACCCCCAGTTCTACATGCTTTAATGTAACAATGTCGCCTGCTTTGATCCCAAGTTTACCACTAACAACATAGTCAGGTGTTAGGTCATTTCCATTTAATTCAATCTCGCTAATTGTAATCGCCTCACTTCCTAAAGATAATCCTATATAAGTTGAATCACTCAAGTTTAATTCTTTTGCCAACTCTACAAATTGGGGATAAAATTTAGCTCCGGCTCTGTCCCCAACTTCCAATATCTCCTCATAGGAACTAAAACTTGCAGTACTATATCCTGTTAATTCTGGTTCAATATAAATATCACATGCTTCTATTTGCTCCGGAAGTTTTTTTAATGAATTGATCATGGACATCTGCATCAATATTCCGGGAATATTATTTATATCCTCCGCTTTCTCAAAGCCCGAGCTCGACACATTTACACCAATAATAATATCGGCACCCATCTCTTTCAATACCTCCACCGGAAAATTATTGACTATTCCCCCGTCAACAAATAAAGTCGAATCATTTTCAACTGATGTAAAAGCAGTCGGAATCGCCATACTGGCTCGCATAGCTAATGAAAGTGGACCGTCTTTAAAAATATATTCATCTCCTGTACTTACATCTGTTGCTATACAACGAAAAGGAATTGGAAACTCATCAAAATTCTCATACTGACCTGCTTTCCATGTATAATTACTTAGCAATTCACTTAGCATTTGACCTTCAATAAGTCCGTTTGGTAATGTGATCTTGTAATTTTTTATTGGGAAGTTTATCAGGTAACGATCATAATAAAACTTCTCCTCGTAAGAAATATAATTTAGCGGGATCTTATTAGATAGTACTTGGTCCCAATCGATCTCTCTTACAATCTTTTCTAATGTATCAGGAGAATAGCCAACTGCATATAATCCACCTATTACAGCTCCCATACTTGTCCCGGCAATAAAATCAGGCCTAATTCCCGCTTTTTCCATTGCTTTAAGTACACCAACGTGGGAAATTCCTTTGGCTCCTCCTCCACTTAAAACAACACCAATTTTTAACCTTTCGCTTTCTTCTTGCCCTTTAATTCCATTCGAAAACGAAAAAATAAACACAAAAAGGATCAAATAATACCTCATTTTTATTTTTTGTAAGTAGAACTTGAAAATTATAAAAAATTGCCGGTCTTAATAAATATATTTGCCAAAAAAAACAAGAATGAAAAAAGCATGGTACACTTGTAAGGTAAAGTATCAAAAAGTAGATCAACATGGGAACCAGATCAAAGCTACAGATGCCTATTTAATTGAAGCGATCTCCTATACCGATGCCGAAACGCGTCTTTATGAAATTATGGAGCAACTCGTTAGTGTTGAGTTTCAAGTTATTGCTATTAGCAAAGCGAATTTTGAAGATATAATACCAAGTGAAGATGGTGTGGATTGGTATAAGGTTAAAGCATCTGCATTGAGCTTTGATGAGGACAGTGGTAAGGAACGAAAAATCACCTCCTATTATTTAATATGTGCAGATAGTATTAGTGATTCATTAGAAAAAGGAAAACTATACTTGGATGAATCAATCAATGACTATGTTGTTCAAAGTGTTGCTATCACAACAATTAATGACGTGTTTCCTTTTGATAATGTAACTGAGAGCCTTCCGGTTGATCAATATAAAGAAGAACCACCTGTATCTCCTATAGCAAGCAATACTTCATTTTCAGATTCGGATTCGGATTCGGATGAAGAAACAGAAGAAGAAACAGTGGATTAATTCACTGAATATTGCAATTAACTTTTGTTAAATACGTATTAACTGTATATAAATCACATGCTTTTGCATAAATTTCTGCTCTGTAATAAGATAAGAGCCTAAATTAGGCACTTATTAAGTGCATAAATAATAAATCAGACTGATCAGTAATTAACTATGGCAACGGAAAAAAAAGAGAACCTATCGGAAAAAAAGAAAAGCCATAAAAGATGGATCGTCTTGTTTTGGGTACTCATTCTTATGCCTCCGACTTTTCTTGCAATCATGCTTTTTATTGCAAGTAATTCAAACCTTCCAACGTTTGAACAATTAGAAAACCCAAAATTAAGTCAGGCTACAGAGGTTTATTCTTCCGATAGGGAGCTTTTAGGGAAATACTATAGCATAAACAGAAACAATGTAAAGTACGAACAAATAAGTCCATACGTAATTGAGGCGCTTGTGTCCACTGAAGATGAAAGGTACTATTCACATTCCGGGATTGATTTCCGTTCATTGCCCAGGGTAGCAATAGGCGTATTAACCGGTAATACAAGTAGTGGTGGAGGAAGTACAATTACGCAACAATTAGCGAAATTACTATTTAGTGATCGCCCAAAAAGTAAGGTAGAAAGAGTGTTCCAAAAGTTTCAGGAATGGGTTATTTCAACCCGTTTAGAAAGACAATACACAAAGGATGAGATCATCACCATGTACCTTAATCAGTTTGATTTTATACATAGCGCGGTAGGAATTAAATCCGCTTCAAATATTTATTTCGATACCAGTCCGGATTCGCTAAAAATTGAAGAAGCGGCAACCTTGGTAGGAATGCTTAAAAATCCTTCTCTTTTTAACCCTCTCCGAAGACACGAAATCACTGAAACGAGAAGGAATGTGGTGCTTTCACAAATGAAAAGAAACGGTAAACTAAGTCAGGAAGCTTATGATTCTCTAAAAGTTATGCCGTTAGAACTTCATTTTACACTTCAAACACATGATGTAGGTCCTGCTCCTTATTTCAGAGCTGAATTAAAGAAAGAATTAAAGCGAATATTAAATTCAAAAGACTCGGTAAGCGCTACTTATTTCTATTCAAAGTCGGATGGTACACCTTACAACATTTATAATGATGGATTAAAAGTATATACTACCATCAATTCCCAAATGCAAACTTATGCTGAAAATGGATTAAAAAAATACCTTGGTGAAGACCTGCAAAAGGCTTTTACAAGGAATGTAGCAAGGAATAGAAACGCTCCTTTTTCGGACGACTTAGAGGTTGCGGATGTAAAAAGAATTATTAATCGTGCGATAAAAAGAACGGATCGCTATCGAATAATGAAGAAGCATTTTGAAGGTACTATTCCTGATGATAGCTTAAAATTGGCATTTAATACTCCTACACCAATGCGAATTTTTTCTTGGCAGGGTGAAATAGATACCGTTTTATCTCCTTTGGATTCGATCTTTTATTACAAATCGTTTTTACAAGCAGGTCTGATCTCTATTGATCCACATACGGGATTTGTTAAGGCTTGGGTTGGTGGAATCAACTTCAAACATTTCAAATACGATCATGTAAAGCAAGGGAAACGTCAGGTTGGCTCAACATTTAAGCCTTTTGTTTATGCAACAGCTATACGAAGTGGGTACTCTCCATGTTATGAAATTCCTAAAGTTCCTACCACCTTTGAGGCGGGAAGATTTGGTCTTGTAGAGGATTATACACCAACTGACCCTGATGGAAGGTATGGCTATAATGTTAGTTTAAAATATGGGCTAGCCAATTCGATTAATACGGTTACGGCTTGGGTTATGTATCAGTTTGGACCAAAAGCAGTGGTTAAACTGGCTCATAATATGGGAATAAAAAGCAGATTGGATGAAGTGCCTTCGTTAAGTTATGGTGTTACCGATCTCTCGCTTCATGAGCTAACCGGAGCCTTAGGAACACTCGCTAACAAAGGGGTTCATATCGATCCTATAATTATTTCAAGAATAGAGGATAAAAATGGAAATATTATCTATTCTGCTCGTCCTAAGATGAAAGAAGCCTTGGATGAGCAAACGGCGTTTGCGATGATCTCATTAATGCGAGGAACTGTAGATGGTGTATATAATGCCTATGCAGATGCCCATCCGGATATGGGGGCAAGAACAGGAACTGCAATGCGTTTGAAATTTGATCTTCCAAGTAGAGAATACGATGGGATTCCAAAAGAATATGCTATCGCTTGCAAAACGGGAACTACACAAAATCAAAGTGACGGTTGGTTTATAGGAATAACACCCGACCTTATCACTGGGGTGTGGGTAGGAGCTGATGATCGCTCAGTTCGCTTTAGTAATTTAGCCCAGGGATCAGGAACCAATATGGCCTTACCTATATGGGGTTATTATATGAAAGATGTTTATGCTGACAGTACCCTAAACATAGAAAAATTACGTTTCGATCCGCCAGAAGGTGGACTCAATATAGAAATTGATTGCGATCATTACCGTAATCAGGTTAAGCAAATCAGTACTGATGGCGGCGAGTTGGATTTCGATTGATAAAATCGTCCTTTCAATTACCTGTATACTATTAAAAGTATCACAGAGGAACACAAAAAAATATAAATTCAAGTGAATCCAAACTTTCACAAAGCTCTCTTCCGTGTTCTCTGAGCATACTCTGAGAAACTTTGTGATACTTTTTTAGTAGTGTATACTAGAAAATGATCTGCCTGCGAAAATAAATACCTTTCTTATCTGCTTTGAATCATATGTGAGAGTCCCGGTCTGACCTGGTCCATGCTCATTTTTTTTCGCTCACAAAGGTCGCCCAATTGGTCTTCTCCGATCTTACTTATTCCGAAATACTTCGCTTCGGAATTCGCAAAATACCATCCGCTTACACTCGCTGCAGGATACATTGAAAGCGTTTCTGTCAACGACACATCAATGGCCTTTTCAGCATCAAGCAATTTAAACAATGTGAGTTTTTCGGTATGATCAGGACAGGCCGGATAACCGGGTGCCGGTCTGATTCCCAGATAAGATTCAGAAATCAGATCTAGATTGTTGAGTTTTTCTTCATTGGCATAAGCCCAGGTCTCTGTTCTAACCTTTTGATGCATATATTCTGCCAAGGCTTCTACCAAACGATCAGCGATCGCCTTAAGCATAATGATCTTATAGTCGTCGTGGTCTTTTTCATAGCCCTCGAGTAAATTATCCATGTCGCCTTGTATACTCACCACAAAACCGCCAATATGATCATTCAACCCTGTTTCAAGTGGAGCGATAAAATCGGCCAGACTATAATAAGGCTGATCATCTTTCCTTTTTACTTGCTGTCTCATCATTGAAAATGAAGCGTACTTATCTCGATTGTCATCAAGCAGTACTATATCATCTCCAACACTTGCAGCTTCCCATATTCCAATTACACTTCTTCCAAACAACGCCTTCTTCTTTTTGACCATCTCTAGCATCTCTAAGGCATCAGCATACAATAGTTTTGCCTGCTCTCCATTTTTCGGATTATCCAGCACTTTTGGGTACTGACCTTTAATTTCCCATGTATAGAAAAAGGGTGTCCAGTCAATATAGGGGATGAGTAGTTCAATAGAAATATTATCCTCTTTTTTAACTCCTTTAAAAATCGGTTGAGAAATGATAGCCTTATCCCAATCAATTTTGAAAGCGCGTTTTTTTGCTTCGATCAAAGGAATTAATTGCTTCTCTGATTTTTTCTTTTGGTAGCTCTTTCTTACTTTTTCGTATTCCTTCTTCTTATCATCAATAAAGCCTATGCGATGCTTACCTAGTAGCTGACCAACCACAGGAACTGATAAACTAGCATCATTAACATGAATGGAGCTTCCTCCCGGGTAATTTTCTTCTATCTTAACAGCAGTATGAACACGTGAGGTGGTGGCGCCTCCAATAAGTAAAGGAACATCAAGTTCGTGCCTTTCCAGTTCGCTCGCAACATGGATCATCTCTTCAAGCGAAGGGGTGATCAATCCACTTAAACCAATGATATCAACCTTTTTCTCCTTTGCAATTTCAATGATCTTTTCTGCAGGAACCATAACCCCTAGATCAATGATCTCGTAATTATTACAACCTAATACTACACTCACAATATTCTTTCCTATATCATGCACATCCCCTTTCACAGTTGCTAACAATATCTTACCTGCAAAACTTGCCTTTCCGCTTTTTGTAGCTTCAATATAGGGTTGCAACCAAGCCACGGCTTTTTTCATTACTCGGGCGCTTTTAACAACTTGGGGAAGAAACATTTTACCAGAACCGAATAGTTCACCTACTTTATTCATCCCATCCATCAAGGGCCCTTCAATTACCAATAATGGATCATTAATTTTATTAAAAGTCTCCGCGGTATCTTCTTCAATATATTTTACAATTCCGTTGACTAAAGCATAAGAAAGTCTTTTCTCCGGAGATTCATCTCTCCATTTCTCATTGTTGTCTTTTCGTTTACCTTCACCAGAGTTTTCGGCTGCCCAATCTATTAAACGTTCCGTTGCATCATCTCTTCTATTAAGCAGTACATCTTCAACGTGGTCTTTAAGAATCGGATCAATTGCATCATATACTTCTATCATCCCTGCATTAACAATTCCCATATCCATCCCCGCTTGAATGCTATGATATAGAAAAGCGGAATGCATTGCTTCTCGTACTTTATTATTGCCCCTAAACGCAAAAGAAACATTACTAACTCCACCAGATACCAATGCTCCGGGTAAGTTTGCCTTTATCCAGCGCGTTGCATTAATAAAATCCAATGCATAATTACGATGCTCTTCAATTCCCGTTCCTACAGTAAGAATGTTTGGGTCGAAAATAATATCCAAAGGATGAAAATTAACCTTATCGACTAGAATTCGATAGGCCCTTTCACAGATCTGTATTCGCCTTTCATAGGAATCTGCTTGTCCTTTTTCATCAAAGGCCATAACAATAACAGCAGCTCCTAAAAGCTTTATTTCACTCGCTTGTTGAATAAAGACTTCCTCCCCTTCTTTTAAGGAAATAGAATTGACGATCGCTTTTCCCTGTACCCTTTTTAAGCCTTCATAAATAACTTCCCATTTGGAAGAATCTATCATAACCGGGATCTTAGAAATATCCGGCTCAGATCCTATCAAATTTAAAAAATGGATCATCACTTCCTTCGAGTCGAGCATCCCATCATCCATATTAACATCAATGATCTGGGCGCCATTCTCCACTTGCTGACGAGCTACTTCTAGTGCTTCTTCATAATTCTCTTCTTTAATAAGTTTTCGAAAGCGAATAGACCCTGTTACATTGGTCCGTTCACCAATATTTACAAAATTACTTTTAGGATAAATATTCAGTGCTTCCAATCCGCTCAATTGCGTTATCGCTCTTGCTTCGGGTAGTGTTCGTGGGGAATATTGCGCTGCTTTTTCAGCTAAAAGACGAATATGGTCAGGAGTAGTCCCACAACAGCCTCCTACAATATTAACCCAAGAATTACTTAGCCAAATATCAATTTCTGAAGCAGTATCTTCCGGCCTCTCATCGTAGTTACCAAACTCATTGGGTAGGCCGGCATTGGGGTGAGCTGAAACATAAAAAGGAGCATGTTCACCCATCCATTGTACATGTTGCTCCATTTCTTTAGCACCCAAGGCGCAATTAAAACCAATACTAAATATGTCAAAATGCGATAAAGAGATTAAAAATGCTTCAACTGTTTGTCCGGAAAGTGTTCTTCCACTTGCATCTGTTATGGTTCCTGAAACCATTATGGGTAGCTTAATCCCTTTTTCTTTTAAATAAGTAGAGATCGCATAGATAGCAGCTTTTGCATTAAGAGTATCGAATATTGTTTCCACTAACAAAAGATCTACCCCGCCTTCTACTAAACCATGAACTTGTTCCGTATACGAGAGAACCAACTGATCGAAAGTTATCGCTCTAAAAGCAGGATTGTTGATCTTTGGAGAAATACTCGCTGTTTGATTCGTTGGACCCATGGAACCCGCAACATATCGAGGATGCTCCGGATCATTATTATTAAACTCATCAACTACTTTTCGGGCAATGCGAGCAGATTCAAAATTTAGTGTATAAACCTCATCTTCTAATCCATAATCAGCTTGAGCGATCGATGTAGAGCTAAATGTATTAGTCTCGATTATATCAGCACCGGCTTCAAGATATTCTCTATGGATTTTTTCAATAACATCTGGCCGGGTAAGCGAAAGAACATCAAGGTTTCCCTGAAGTTTTTTAGTGTGGTCTTTGAACAGACCTCCTCTATAATCCTCCTCCTTAAACTTGTACTGTTGGATCATGGTGCCCATTGCACCATCCAGCACCAGAATCTTCTGTTTTATTTGCTCTTTTATACTCTTTACCATTTACTTTAAATAAAAAAATCTCTTCTGTTGTCAGAAGAGATAGCTACTCAATTTACAATCTGACTTATCTATATCAGCCATTGGCTGATAGGAATTAGCACCTTTTCAAATACGATAGGTTGCTAAGGTTTCAACGGGCCTATCCCTCCACCTTTCTTAATAAGAATTAATGTATAGAACGAAAATCTTGAATAAAAGACTTGATCTTATCTCTAAAAAAGACCATGGCTAATATTCCAAGCAATAAATAAGGAACTCCCATCATATAAACAATACCTGCATTTATTCCTCCCGAAACATGGTTACCATGTTCATCGGTTGCTGACTCAGCTACTGCTTTACACATTGAACACTGTGCATCAGCATCCATTCCAATTATAAAAAGGAATACGATCAATAAAGAAATATGCAGAAGTCTCTTTTTCATTTGCTTTTTCAATAGCGCGAATATACGTAATTAAGTATAATAGGGTGAGATCAGTAAATATACTACCACGCCTGTTATTGCTACATACATCCATATAGGCAATGCAATCCTTGCGATTCTTTTATGTTGAACAAAATCCTTATCCATGGCCCATCCCAAAGAGAACAATACTAGTGGAATAACTAAAACCGATAGCATTATATGGGTGATAAGAATAAAGAAATATACATACTTTATAAAGCCTTCTCCACCAAAATGAGTTGAATCGGTGGTACTATGGTAGGTGATATAGAGAAGTAGAAATAGCGTAGTTAATCCAACGGCTATTTTTATCAAGCGTTCATGCCAGATCCGATTTCCTTTTTTAATAAGTACCAAAGCGATGATCAACAAGATAAATGTGGTGAAGTTGATCGCTGCATAAATTCTGGGTAGAAACCCAAAGTCAATCTCTGTTTCGATTCGAACACCAAATAACATAGCTACTACCAAAGGAACTAATACAGATAAAAACAGGATCACTTTCTTACGAGAAGCATTCATTTTTTACGTTTTTGGTCTTCTTTTAATAAAATCTTAATGTCATCCGCCATTTGGTTAATGTCGTTGATATCCGTTCCATTATAAAATCCTCTGATATGATGATTCCAATCGAGGAGAATAAATTTTTCGGAATGCAAAAAACCACCCTCAGCCAATGCATCTTCACGGGTACTTACAAGATATCCTTCCACTCCCAATTCATAGATCTTCCTTTTCTCACCCGTCAAAAATGTCCAGCGACCGAAATCAGCATCATGTTCTTTTCCGTATTGTTTTAATACTTCAGGGGTGTCATTTGAAGGGTTTACTGTATAAGAAATAAATGGAATCTCTTTTAATCCAGGCTTGTCCAATTTAAATTGTAATTGCCCCATATGGGTTGTCATTACTGGGCAAATTCCAGGACAAGTTGTAAAAATAAAATCAACGATATAGATCTTATCATCATACTCTTTCTGAGAAACCCTAACGCTATCCTGATTGATAAAGCTCCAGTAAGGAACTTGGTGATAAAGCGTATCTGCAACAGATACTCCGTCTACAGTTTTAGTTGTTGGGGTTTTAAATCCATAATATGGAAGAGTAGTAAAACTGTGTTCTCCTCTACTCAAAAGGAGTAGAATAATACCCGGAAGCAATAAGATCGCTGCTAATCCAACCCACTTAACCGGCTTTTTCGCTGGTCTCATATTTACATAAAGTTAAGGTATAACCTGAGTAAAACCTTGCCATCCTCCTTCGATGATGGAGATTAGAATAATCATATAAACAACAAAGAAAAGGTAAGGAATAAGAATCGTTTTTTTAATGTTGTTACGTTCCTGACCCAAGTGCATAAACTCCATTACAATGTAGCGTGCTTTAACCAATGTCATTACAATAAATCCAATAACTACAAGCGTCCAAATTAATCCTGGCTCTTTTTTTATTGTAGCTCCCAGAAATACTTCAACAATTGTAATAAGGGTTAAAATAATAGTAACCTTAACAATGTTTTTTCTGATCTTAACCCCTTCTTCTTCTGAATGGTGATTATTCAGAGCATAAGAATCGTTAACTATTAAATCGTCTCTTTCCATTTTTTGATTGATTAGGGATTAAACAAGGTAAAAGAAGGTAAATACAAATACCCATACAAGGTCTACAAAGTGCCAATACAACCCGGCTTTTTCTACCATTTCGTAGTGCTTTCTTTTCTCCATCATTCCTTTACTTACCATGATTAGCACAATAAAATTTATCACCACCCCTGAGAGTACGTGAAATCCGTGAAACCCGGTAATAAAAAAGAAAAAATTGGCATAAAGTTGTGGTCCATATTCATTGACCACCATATTGGCTCCATGCACAACATACCCATTACTTAATGTTGTTCCTTCAGCTGTTCCGTGAATAAAGTGACTCCATTCCCATGCTTGTGACAATAAGAAGAAAACACCACCAACAACTGTAAGCAATAACCACTTGATCACTTGTTGTTTATTATTCCGATGACCCGCTTCTACTGCCATTACCATGGTAACTGAAGA
>JAUVAY010000202.1 GCA_030591505.1 Flavobacteriales bacterium
AATAATAGGAAGCATCCAAAAATCCACTCGCAACTCACTAAATACGCCGTAATTCGTAATTACCCATTCGTAATTTATTTAAAAACTCCACTTAAAGCGAATAAACACAAAATTACTTTGCGAGCTCACCCCATCGATCTGCTCCAAAGACGCAAATACCTGAGCCAGTAAATTAAGGTCTAAATTTTCTGTGATCGAATAGGTGACATTTGGCATAATAAAGAACATATTAAATCCAAAAGTGTACATAGCACCAATATCTGCTGTAAGGAGAGGGGTAAAAGTATAGGATATATCACCGAAAGCACTGTGTTTAGAAGGCATTAAGTTATTCGCTGATAGCTCACCATAGAGTATGTTTTGTTGTCCACTAAGATTCAATTCATTCTGACCAGCCGAATTATAGAGATAGGAGAATATGATATTGATCCCATTTTTAAATCCATACTGAAAATCGACAGATGCGGATACAGATGCATCGATAGTATCTACCTCGCTAAAATAAGTAGCCTCTGCTTTTATAGCTGAAGTCCATAGGTTTCCAGCAAAACCTCCCCCTGCAGCAATTCGTTCATGATAATACCCACCCAATACCTGGAAATCATATCCACCTAAATTAAAACGATATTGACCGGCATAAACAGCATCTTTAGCATCCTTGGCAGGTTTTAATCCAATATCTATAGCAGACATCCCTCCGGTGAAATATTGAAGGCGTAATGCGTCTGCACCCGGTCTTTCTTCGTAATCGAAATCGAAATAATTAAAGGCGTTGAAAAGATCATTAGGATTCCAAACATAGTTTATCCCCCAGTTAATTCGTTGTCTACCAAGGCGTGCTGAAAACTTATCTGTAGTATAATCTGCCCATAACCTATCGATGGTCGTATTAAAAACAAAGGCCGAATCCTCTATCCAATTTACCGACATATTCCACAGTCCATCGTCTGCAGTAAAGCCATCAATATATCCCGGGACCACTTTTACATAAGATCCCCAGGTTACTCTATTTCTAAAATCAACTTTAAATGATAATTTATCCGTTGCATAAATATTAAAGTTCAAACGATTATGGATCAATGAGCTTGTCAGGAAATTATCGAGATCCGCAAATGCGCTGGTCTCCATAAATTTTAAATAGCCCTTAAAAGCCACAACATCGTCCCACGTGCGTTTATCCTCTTCTTTATCTTGTCCAAAAGTGGCTAAGACAAAGAACAAGCTAAAAGCTACAAGACTAATCCACTTTTTTATCATCGATAATCTTTCCATCATCCAATCGTATAATACGTTTTGCTCTGTCCATCACACGCTGGTCATGGGTTGCAAAAACAAAGGTGATATTCTCTTCTTGATTTAATCTGTACATTATATCCAACAACTGAGTAGTTGCGGTAGAATCCAAGTTGGCCGTTGGTTCATCTGCCAATACGAATTTAGGTTTAGAAGCCAATGCTCTTGCAACAGCTACTCGTTGTTGTTGTCCACCTGAAAGCTTTCCCGGTCGACTATCCAATTTATCCTTCAATCCTACTTTCTCTAACAATTCGATAGCTCTTTTTTCTCTTTTTTCTTTAGGCCAATCCTGAAGCAACATAATAAACTCTGTGTTTTCATAGGCTGTAAGCACAGGAATAAGGTTATAAGCTTGAAAAACATAACCAATATTGTTTAATCGGAAATCGATTAGCTCATTATCATTCAATTTAGTGATCTCCTTTCCATCGACGAATACTTCCCCAGAAGTTGGCTCATCTATTCCTCCAAGAATATTTAATAATGTGGTTTTACCACAACCTGATGGTCCAACAATGGCTGTAAATTCACCTTCTTCGATCGAAAGGTCAATATGTTGCACGGCATGAACCTCAATTTCATTCTCATTGTAGGTCTTTACCAGATTTTTTGCTTTAATAACTTCCATTTTCTATGATTTAAATTGAGTGAATGGCATCAACGGGTTTCAATTTTACTGCTTTCCAGGCAGGATATAATGCAGCGATAAATGCTGTGAAAACAACACCTATGGTCACTATTATATACACACTTCCATCTACATAAGGATAAAGAATTGAAGAATAACCAAAGGCTTCTAATCCTTCCGAATAATTACTGAGATCAACACCTACATAGCGATAATAGAGTATTGTTAAATAGCCTACCAACAAACCTATTGGCGAGGCAACAAGGGCTAAAAATAGCGTTTCGACCAGGATCATTAAATAAACTTTTTTCTGATTCATTCCAATTGCCATCAGCACCCCAAGCTCCTTTTTTCTTTCCAACACCGCCATGAGCATAGTGTTAATTATTCCAAAAACTAAAGCAGTCAGAATTATAGCCATAAGCACATACAACATGCTTCCATACATCTCCTGCATAAACATCAATTCAGGAGCTAATTCTTTCCAACTCTCCGCCTTATCATTAGGATAAATTTCTGTGTACTTATTTACAAGTAGCGCTTCATCTACCTGCTCTTGTGTGACAATAGCAATTTCGTGGATCTCACTTCCAATGGCTAATAATTTATTCAGGTCTTCTTGCCTTACAAAAGCATACATCTCATTAATGCTTATCGAGGAACTCTTAACTATTCCCACCACTCTGAAAGCTCCGGCGGTAATATCTCCATTCGCATCATTAAATGTCAAAACTACTTTCGATCGAATCTTTACTTTTAAATTTCTAGCTAATTTGCTTCCAATAACAATTGGGTTTCTTTTTATCCCTTCGAAGTATGTCCCTTCATTTATCATTGAATCCAATTGCGTAACGATGGCTTCATTTTCAAGGTCGATTCCTCTAATTTGAACCCCTGCCGCTTTTTGAGGAGAAGAGATCATCCCTTGGGTAATACTTCGTGTGCTAACACCTTTAACTCCCTCCCATTGTCGGATTTCATTTGCTTTTTCATCCCCATTCGGAATAGTAAAAGCAATGTCATAATCTTTTTTAAATTCAGGATTATGAACTTGAATATTGGAAATATCATGTTGGATTATATCAGCTGAATATCCAACCATAAAACCGTTCATAAAGCCATTACTAAACAAAAGTGCCCAAACACCAACCACAATAGACCCAATGACTACGAGACTTCTGGCTCTGCTTCTCCAAATATTTCTCCACGCTATTTTAACTAACATAGTAATCGAGGGTTTTTAATTATACAAATCACTTTTCTCCTATTAAATTCCATCTCGCATCGCTTTAACCGGCTTAAGCCTATGAATAACATATATAGGATAAAATCCAAGTACCAAAGCCATGAAAAAGATCGCCCACGCTTGATTATAAAATAATGAAGGTTCAAGAGAGAAAAAATACGCCGCTTCTACACCAAATTTTTCGATTGCATCCGCTGATTCGCCAGTGAGGAAAACTGGATTATGATAATAATAAACCAATATCGGCAGACTTATCGCTACACCACTAATAACCCCAAGGGTTGACATGATTGCCATTTCAATAGCGATGATCATCTGCATTCTGACCCGTTTCG
>JAUVAY010000172.1 GCA_030591505.1 Flavobacteriales bacterium
ACATTATCCTTGGGCATATTTGCACCTTTAGCATTTTGTATTGCTAAACGCAAGCGCGGATTCGAATCAGGATCAGAATTTCCACCTTCTTTAACGGCAATGGTAATTTCCTTATTTAGCTTGGTAAATATTTTACCTCTTTTAGCATCTTGAGCTCCTTTTGCTCTTTTGATCTTCGACCATTTACTATGTCCTGACATGAATTATTTTTTACTATTTAATTCCAAAAACTTCTTTAACCTTATCGATATAATCTAACTTTTCCCATGTAAAAGTTTCGACCATACGCTTCTCTATTTTTCCATCGAAAGTTTTAAAACTAACTTCTTTATTCTCAGATTCTCGTCCCATGTGACCATAGGCGGCAGTTTCCGAATAAATAGGATTACGCAATTTTAATCTTTTCTCAATGGCTGATGGACGCATATCAAATAATGCCGATACAAGCTTTGCAATTTCACCATCATTCATATCCACTTTGGATGTGTTATAAGTATCCACGTAGATCGAAGTTGGTTTTACAACTCCTATCGCATAAGATACCTGAACAAGTATTTCATCACAAACTCCTGCTGCCACAAGATTTTTCGCTATATGACGAGCAGCATAAGCAGCTGATCGATCAACTTTACTTGGGTCTTTTCCAGAGAACGCTCCGCCACCGTGAGCACCTTTACCGCCATAAGTATCTACAATGATCTTTCTTCCTGTTAATCCAGTATCTCCATGAGGTCCACCAATTTCAAACTTTCCGGTAGGATTGATATGGTATTGGATATCATCATTGAATAAACTACTTATCGACGAAGGAAGCGTCTTCATAACTCTAGGAATAAGAATATTAACCAAATCGAAACGAATTTGATTTAGCATTTCATCATCTGCTTCTTTAATAGCAGCCTCACTTGAATTCTTAGGTAAAATAAATGGATCATGTTGAGTAGACACTACAATAGTATCTATTCGAACAGGTTCGTTATTATCATTATACTCAATAGTTACCTGCGCTTTAGAATCTGGTCTTATGTATTTTATTTCGTTACACTCTCTTCTTAATGCAGCTAATTCTATCAATAATTTATGCGATAGATCCAGTGCCAAAGGCATGTAATTTTCTGTTTCCTTACTAGCGTATCCAAACATCATTCCTTGGTCTCCGGCTCCTTGCTCTTCATCAGAATCACGATCAACTCCTCGGTTAATATCATCCGATTGCTCATGAATGGCAGATAGAATTCCGCAGGAATTAGCCTCGAACATGTACTCACTTTTAGTGTATCCGATCTTTCGGATCACATCTCTTGCAATATTTTGAAGGTCAAGGTAGGCGTTGGATTTAACCTCTCCAGCAAGTATCACTTGACCAGTAGTTACCATCGTTTCACAAGCAACTTTTGAACTGGGGTCGAAAGCGAGAAAATGATCTAATAATGCGTCAGATATTTGGTCTGCAATCTTATCCGGATGACCTTCTGATACCGATTCTGATGTGAATAAATATGACATTTTTGTAATTTTTTATGAGGATGCAAATGTAAAAAAACTCGCTAATCTAACATGCTTTAGAATGTCAAATATGGATAAAGACACTACTTCTTGTTTGTAAGCTGCTTAAAAACTTCTTCCAAATTAGTCTCAATTGCCCGTTGACCTAAGATGGATGTTTCATTTTTAACCGCCCATTCGAATAATTTAGCTCTGATATCTTTTCCTGACTTATTAAGCAATCTATACAATCCATTCCCCATAATTTCAACCGAAATATCAGGAAAGGAAGTATTAAATAATGTGATATCTATTTCCTTTTCAAATTCTACTTCAAGAATATCCTGGTCTGAAAACCCTCTTTTAAGTTCCTTCGTCGACTTATCGGCAATGATTTTCCCTCTATCAATAATCAATACTCTGGAACACATCGCTTCAACTTCTTGCATAATATGAGTTGAAAGAAGAACTGTTTTCTCCTTACCAATATTCATTATTAGGTTTCGGATTTCAGCTAATTGATTTGGATCAAGACCAGTTGTGGGTTCGTCCAAAATAAGAACCTCAGGATCATGCAACATCGCAGCAGCCAAACCAACTCGCTGTCGGTATCCTTTACTTAACTCTTCAATTTTTTTATTCTGCTCAATTTCTAATTTCACAAGCTGAATCATTTCAGCTATCCTCTCCTTTTTATTAGGTATTTTATAGATGCCCGCCACAAAATTCAAGTATTCTTTCACGTACATATCAGTGTACAATGAATTATGCTCGGGCAAATAACCTATTCTCTTCTTTACTTCAATATCATCTTCTTCCACATTATATCCGGCAACAGATGCCTTTCCGGATGATGCGGCTATATATCCCGTAAGAATTTTCATCATTGTTGATTTCCCTGCTCCATTCGGTCCCAAAAATCCAATGATTTCACCTTTCTTTGCTTCAAAATTTATGTGACTCAATGCTTCCTGAGTCCCATATAGTTTTGATATATCTTCTACCTTTATCGACACTATTTTATATTTGTTGTTGGCGAAGATAATTATTTGTTTGCTGCAATTGTCAATTTATTCCAAATGGAAACCGATGTCTGATAAATTACTTGAAGGACTTATACTAAAATCTACAGGAAAACACTACAGTGTACTAGGAGAAGATGGTAAATCATATGATGCAGTACTCAAAGGGAAATGGCGAACGAAAGGCCTAAGAACAACCAACCCATTGGCTGTAGGTGATCATGTGAAGTTTAATTCAAATGAAAATAATGATTGCGTTATCGAAGAATTAATTCCTCGTAAAAACCATATTATTCGTAAGTCGATCAATTTATCCAAAGAATCTCATATTGTTGCGGCAAATGTTGATCAAGCGCTTTTGATCGTAACTCCTGATGAGCCCCCTACCTCCTTCGGTTTTATCGACCGATTTTTAGTCGCTGCTGAATCCTACCATATTCCAACGATCATAGTCATTAATAAAATTGACCTTCCGAACACCGAAGAAAAAATAGCCGATTTGATGATGACCTATGAAATGATAGGCTATCCCGTTCTTATTACTTCAGCGCTGAACGATAAAAACACTGATAAACTTAAAGAAGTCCTCAGAGAAAAGGTAACTGTATTAGCCGGCCATTCTGGAGTTGGTAAGTCGACACTGATCAATAAAATCGAAGAAGGATTGGAACTAAAGACGAGCGAAGTCTCTGACTATCATAAAAAAGGGAAGCACACCACAACTTTTGCTGAAATGCATGCCTTATCATTTGGCGGGTTTATTATTGATACACCGGGAATAAAAGGGTACGGAATAATTGGTTTAGATAAACATGAACTCGCGCTCTATTTTCCTGAAATGGCCAAAAAACTTCCTGAATGTAAATTTTACAATTGTACGCATATCAACGAACCGAAATGTGCCGTAAAACTTGCCATAGAAGAAGGTGAAATTCCTGAGAGCAGATACAAAAGTTATTTAAACATGTTTGAGGAAGATCAAAATAAAAACTATAGATAATGAGAGTGCTTATTCAACGTGTTAGTTCAGCGAGTGTAAGCGTCAACGATGAAAAAATCGCCAAAATATCATCGGGACTCTTACTTCTACTAGGTATTGAAGGCGAAGACAGTCTTGAAGATGTTGAATGGCTTTGTAAAAAGATCTCCACCATGCGTATCTTCAATGATGAAGATGGAAAAATGAATCGCTCTATACTAGACCTTGACGGAGAAGCCATAGTCGTTAGTCAGTTTACCCTCCATGCATCTACTAAAAAAGGCAACAGACCAAGTTATATTAAAGCTGCACGACCAGAAGTAGCCATACCTCTTTACAACGATTTTATTAATGAACTGGAGAATCAGTTAAATAAAAAAGTAGGAAGCGGTGAATTCGGAGCCATGATGCAGGTGGAATTGGTAAATGATGGTCCGGTTACTATAATATTAGATTCGAAAAGAAGGGAATAGTGCTTAATCTCCAATCTTACATCATAACAGCTCATCATTCATTCAAGCTTCTATATTATCATCATACTATCCCCATAAGAATAAAAGCGATATTTATTATCGATCGCTTCCTGATAGGCGTTCATTATCAGATCATAACCTCCAAAAGCACAAACAAGCATTAAGAGCGTTGATCGTGGTGTATGAAAATTAGTGATCAATGCATCTGCGATTTTGAAATTATAGGGGGGATGAATAAAAATAGATGTGTCGAAATCACCACTTTGAACTCTTCCATTAAAAAAAGCCGCTTCGGTAGATCGAATACTTGTTGTTCCTAATGCTATAACACGCTTTTTCACCTCTTTTTGGGTATTAATACTCTCTGCTGTTTCCGTTGAGATGTGAAATCGTTCAGAATGCATTTCATGTTCATCGAGTTGCTCTGCATATACCGGATTAAATGTTCCTAAGCCGATCTCGAGGTTAAGGTCGTTAATAATAACCCCTTTTTTAATCAGTTTTTCAAAAATTTCATTAGTAAAATGTAAACCTGATGTAGGAGCAGCTAAAGCTGTTTCTTTATCGGCATAAACGGTTTGATAGCGCTCAAAATCAACCTCATCTGGCAAACGTTTTATATACCTTGGCAAAGGCATTCTACCAATTTCGCTTAATGTTTTTTGTAGTTCAACACTATCACTTGGGGTAATAAAATCAAGTATTACAGAGCGTTGTTTGAGAATGGCACTAATTTCAGCAATTACCTTTCCTTCTCCAAAAAGTAGTTTAGCGCCGACCTTAACTTTCACTAATGGATCTACAAAGGCTTCCCAACTTTTTCCAGAGGTGTTTTGCAAGAGTAGGACTTCTAATTTCGCCCCTTTTAAATGCTCTTTTTTGGCTAGAAACCGTACAGGTTTAACCTTTGTTGAATTCCGAACCAATAGATCTCCATTATTAAAAAGTTCAGTGATCTCATGAAAATAGTGATGTTCGATCGTTTGTTTTTTACGGTCGATCACCATCAATTTTGATCCTTCTCGCTTTTCGGAAGGGTACTCAGCTAATAGTTCTTTTGGTAAATAAAAATCGAAGTCAGATGTTTTCATCAAACTGATTATTGTTCGTCCGCAACAACCTCCTTAACTTCATTAGGCAGCATTTGAGTTAACAACCTTTCTACTCCCCCTTTAAGTGTGGCATTTGTTGACGGGCATCCACTACAAGAACCACCCAATGAAACCTTCACAACACCATCTTTCAACGATCTAAATTGAATCGTTCCTCCATCGCTTTCAACAGCTGGACGAACAT
>JAUVAY010000011.1 GCA_030591505.1 Flavobacteriales bacterium
ACTTATCTATTCTTGAGATCTCCCATAGAAGTAAAGATTTTGTTGAAGTGATGGATAAGGCTACAAACCTTGTCAAAAAAGTACTTAATGTTCCCGAAGGATATGAAGTTGTATATCTTGGAGGTGGAGCAAGTCTTGGATTTTATATCTCTGCGATGAACTTCATGAAAGTGAATGGAAAAGGCGCTTATATAAATACAGGTACATGGGCTTCAAAAGCAATAAAAGAAGCATCTAACCATGGTAAGGTTGATGTTATTGCCAGTTCTAAAGACAAGAATTTCAATTATATTCCAAAAGATATTATCGTTCCCGGAGATGCTGATTATCTTCATTATACGTCGAATAACACCATTTTTGGAACACAATTCAAATCAATTCCAAAAACAGATTCTCTATTGATCTGTGATATGTCATCCGACATTTTTAGCAAGCCAATTGATGTGAGTAAGTTTGATCTTATATATGCAGGAGCTCAAAAGAATTTAGGCCCAGCAGGATCTACACTATACATCGTCAAAAAAGAATTATTAGGTAAAACAGGAAGAACAATTCCAAGTATGTTAGACCTGAATGTACATATTGCTAAAGATTCGATGTTTAATACACCTCCTGTATTTCCGATATATGTAAATATGCTAACCTTAGAATGGTTAGACAAACTTGGTGGAGTTGAAAAGATGGGGCAAATGAATAGAGAAAAAGCTACCCTACTCTATGATGAGATTGATAGAAACCCATTGTTCAAAGGAGTGACGGCAATTGAAGATCGATCTGAAATGAATGTAACATTTGTCTTGACTGATGATAGTTACAAAGAGCACTTTGATAAATTATGGAATGACGCTAATATAAGTGGTATTAAAGGTCATCGCTCCGTTGGAGGTTATAGAGCATCTATTTACAACGCAATGCCAATAGAGGGTGTAAGTGCCCTTGTTGAAACGATGAAAGAATTAGAAAAAACTGCATAAAGATCAATATACATGAAAGTATTAGCAAATGATGGCATTTCTGAAGCCGGTGAAAATAAATTAATAGGATTTGGATTTGAAGTGTTAACCAATACTGTTGAACAAGATAATCTTGTTAGCTATATCAATGATAATGATATAGCTGTTCTATTGGTTAGAAGTGCAACACAAGTAAGAAAAGAGTTAATCGACAGTTGTAAAGGAATAAAAATAATTGGTCGTGGTGGAGTTGGAATGGATAATATTGATGTCGATTACGCCCGTTCAATAGGAATAAAAGTGATCAATACGCCTGCGGCATCTTCACAAAGTGTGGCCGAATTAGTATTAGGTGCACTGTTTAGCTTGGTGCGAATGACCTATGATGCAAACCGTGAAATGCCTGAAAAAGGAAATATCGAATTTAAAGCATTAAAGAAAAAATACTCTAAAGGACTTGAATTGAGAGGTAGAACTTTAGGTATTATCGGAACAGGTAGAATTGGTGCAGCTACCGCTAGTTATGCCTTTGGAATTGGGATGAAGGTGATAGGGTTTGACGTGTTTATGAAAAAGGCAACTGCCTATGTTCCAATACCTGATGGAACAACACTTGAAGTTCCAATTGAAATGACTGAATTAGACGATCTTTACAAGAGAGCCGACTTTATTACTGTACATGTACCTGCTCAGGAAGACGGAAAAGCATTGATCTCAAGCACTGAATTGAATACGATGAAAGATGGAGTTTATTTGATAAATGCTTCAAGAGGTGGAATCATTGATGAAGGGGATCTTGTAGCAGCACTTAATGAAAATAAAGTTGCGGGTGCATTCATTGATGTATTCGAAAATGAACCAACTCCTCGAAAGGATCTGATTTCTCACGTTAAAGTAATTGCCACTCCCCATATTGGTGCAGCAACACTCGAAGCACAGGATAGAATTGGAGTTGAACTCGCCGATCAAATACATGAAATCTTAAATTAATGGCAAGTATATTTCCTTTTCGCGCAATTAGAGCACCTCGGGATAAGGTGGGACTAGTAGCTTCAAGGTCATACATTCATTATTCAAAATCTGATCTAAAAGCACGCTTGATCGGAAACCCATATACTTTCCTTCATGTATTGAATCCGAGTCACAAAGAAGGAAATACTCCAAATCGATCACGTAAGGCTGCCTTTTCAAGGATCAAAGAAAAATTGCATTCATTTATTGATGATGGGCATTTACAAAAAGAAGAAGTTCCCGCACTATATATCTATCGACAAGATAAAAAAGGATTTTCTTATTGTGGGTTGATCTGTGGTATCGCTGTTGATGATTACTTGTCAGGAACAATAAAAATACACGAACAAACAATAACGCGAAAAGAGAATATTTTTAAGCAATATCTTGAGGTTACACGCTTCAATGCCGAACCTGTATTGCTTACTCATAAACCAATTAAAGTTCTTTCTCGGCTTATTGATAAGTACAACAAACGCTTCCCTGAGTTTGATTTTAGAACAACGGATACGGTGCGTCATCAATTATGGGTAGTTAAAAACGAGAAAGATATTAATGACATTGTAAAGGCCTATCAAAAACTTGATTCGGTCTACCTAGCTGATGGTCACCATAGGTCGGCCTCTTCTTCCCTACTCGCCCGTTCGCATCGTAAAAAGAATATAGGTGGAATTGGTAAGGAAATGTTCATGGCGATCAACGTCCCGGAAGATCAGCTTCGAATATTAGCTTTCGATAGGCTCGTTAAGGACCTTAATGGATTAAGTCCAACACAGTTCCTTGAAAAATTATCACATCAATTTACGATCGAAAAGGTTGATTCAAATGGCTTTCGACCACTTGAATACCATCGCTTTGGCATTTATATGGAAGGGCAATGGTATCGAGCTATTCTAAAAGACGAATACCATAAGTTCGCAAGCCCGGTTGAAGAATTAGATGTACAGATCTTAAGTAAATTGATCCTCGATCCTATTTTGGGTATTAACGACCTGAAAAATGATAGAAGAATTGATTTTATTGGTGGACATGAAGATGTGAAAATGCTGGAGCAAAAAGTAAACAAAGGAAGCTACAAAATTGCCTTCTCCCTATTTCCTGTTAGTACTACCCAACTAAAAGAAATTGCGGATGCCAAACAAATAATGCCTCCCAAATCAACGTGGATCGAACCAAAATTGCGTTCAGGATTAACTATTATGGATTTAAACGATGAACTATTATGAGCATTAAGGAAAACCTTGCTTTAGTCCAATCAACAATACCTTCAACTATTAAATTAATAGCTGTTTCGAAAATGAAACCAACAACATTGATTCAAGAAGCATATGATGCAGGTCACAGAGCATTTGGGGAAAATAAAGTTCAGGAACTAAGAGAAAAAACCCCAATACTTCCAGAGGACATTGAATGGCACATGATCGGTCATCTCCAATCAAATAAGGTGAAGTACATCGCTCCTTACGTGTATATGATCCATGCGGTTGAAAGCTTTAAACTGTTAAAAGAAATTAATAAGAGAGCTAAAAATAACGACAGGGTGATCAAAGTATTACTCCAAATTCATATCGCTAAAGAAGAAAGTAAATTTGGCTTTAATGCCGATGAAGTAAAAACACTTTTAGCTAGTCCCGAGTTTAAAGAGTTAGAAAATATTGAAGTGAGTGGATTAATGGGAATGGCAACAAACACCAGCGATAAAGATGTTATTCGAAGGGAATTCAAGGAATTAAAAAACCTTTTCGATGAACTTCAGAATGAGTTCTTTGATAGTAAAACATTTACAGAATTGTCGATGGGTATGAGTAGCGATTATCAAATAGCTATTGAAGAAGGAAGTACGATGCTTCGAATTGGTACAGCTATTTTCGGATTAAGAGCATGCGCATTATAATTAGATCAAAAAAAATCATATTGAAATGAAAATTTTTAGCATCCTATTTTTCGTGTTTATTAGTCTATATACTTTTGCTCAAAAGGAGTATAAAGCGATGATGGATGATAATTCCATCAACTTTTATGAAGTATGTGAAGAGGCTGATAATTACTTTGAAAGCCATGATAAAACACTTAAAGGTTCAGGTTGGAAGGGCTATCAACGATGGAAAAATGCTAATGAATACAAATACTATCCAAGTGGTGATAGAGAAAATATTGATCCTTATTTCTCTGCAAATTCTTACCTCTCGTTTTTAAAGGAGAATGATGCAATTCAACAAAAAGATCTTTTTAATAACGGTTGGGTAGAATTAGGTCCTTTTAGACTAGATAGTCTTACCGGACATTATTCTGCTGGATTAGGTCGCGTTGAGGATCATTATGTTGACCCTACAAATACAAACACCATGTATCTTGCATCAAGAAGTGGTGGGTTTTGGAGAACAAGTGATGGTGGAATAACATGGCAAGGAGGATCTACCGATTTTCTTATTGCAAGCGGGATAAATACTATTGCCGTATCCCCTACTCATTCTGATTCGATTTTAATAAATGTTAGAAATGCAGGAAATGGTAATTCACATGGAATCTATCGTTCTACCGATGGTGGGGAAAGCTGGTTAGAATCAAATTTTAACCCCGTAAATACAGGTTTTGGTGGACTTGGAGATAATTTTAAGATCTATAAGATCGCATACCATCCTACAGTTACTGATCTGATTTTTATAGGTACATCAAAAGGGATTTTCCGATCTGCAGACAATTTACAAACTTGGACACGCTTATTAAACCTTGGTGATGTAACTGATATTGCATTTCACCCTAATAACGATAGTATAATTTATTTGAGCGAGACATATTATTGGGGTTCCAATATAAATTATGTGATGCGCTCACTTGATATGGGTTTGAGCTACACACAATCCAATCAGGTGATCGGAAACGACAATAATAGATCAATTCATTTATCTGTTAGTCCAGATTGCTCGGATTGTTTATACTTCGCTTCTGACAATGGAGTTTGGAAATCGATGGATAATGGGATGAATTTTACATTTTTAACTAATCCCGATGAAGGATGTGGAGGTTTTGTAGTAAATGATCTTGATACTTCAAGCATGATATATGGCTATGTGGATATTGTTGCAAGTGAAGATGGGGGGAATAACTTTGAAAAGGTAACTTATTGGAGTTTGGGTGACCCACACCATGGTACAGGAAGTTTCCAAGAGAATTTATCGAATTCTAGTTCTTATGTTCATGCAGACCTGCATCCTGCAAAATGTATAAACGGAGTATTTTATGTTGGTACCGATGGCTTGTTCTGCAAGAGTACAGACAATGGATACAGCTGGGAAATACTAAGTCAGGGAACCGCAATAAGAGAAAATTACAATTTAGGTGTGAGCCAGTCAAATCATTTTAGAAGCATCTCCGGCTCTCAGGACAATGGTACGAGTATTAAACATAAAGACCACTGGGTAGAATTTTTTGGAGCTGATGGAATGGAAGGTATTATACACCCTCTCAATGATGACTTAATGATTGGTAGTTACCAATTTGGTGGCAGAATAAAAACAAGTAATGGCGGACAAACAGTTTTTTATGTTACGCCTCCAAATTCAGAAGATGGTCAATGGGAAGCGCCTTTAGCTTATGATCCTAATGAGCAAATGAGGATCTACGACTTTAGAGAAAACGTTTATGTCAGTGATGATTTTGGTGTAACCTGGACCAATCAAGGTTCTCCTTCAGGGTTTTCTACGAGTATACACGAAGCTGCTATTGCTGAGAATAACTCATCGATCATTGTTATTTCAAGTTATGAGAATATTGATAAATCGATAGATGGAGGTGCTACTTTCACAAGTATTCAAAACAACCTGCCAATAGCTGACATACAAGACATTGCTTTTGATCCTTCTAATGATGAAATTATTATAGTTACTTATGCGAGGTATCAAGATGATGGAAAGAAAGTATATATAACTTACAACGGTGGTGATTCATGGGTAAATATTACTTCAAATCTGGGTGACATGCCTATACGTTCAGTTGTGATCGACCATACAGATTCTTCAACTATCTATTTAGGTGCTGAAATTGGTGTTTATAGCAAGTCTATGAATGCGACAGATTGGACTCTTTACAACGCTGACCTGCCTAATACTACCATTAAGGAACTTGAGATCGTATACGCCACTAATACGATAAAAGCGGCTACATGGGGAAGGGGATTATGGGAATATTCTTTAGTAGGCAGAAATAGTTTTCCAGCAATACTTACTACCAAGATCACGGATCTACCATCTAGTAATTTACCTATGGTGGATGTAGACCAGTATATTACTTCTGTTATTTCTTATGACGATGCTCTCACTAGTGTTTTTGTTAAGTATTCTATTGATGCTACTACTTTCGACAATAGCATCACTATGACGAATACAGATGACAGCACCTGGGTTTCGGAAAATCCTTTACCCAACTACCCCGTTGATACGAAAGTGTTTTTCAAAGTATTTGCAATTGGAAGCAATAGTGATACTACGGAAACATATAAGTTTATGTATAGCGTAAACCCTTATGAGGCATGTGCCTCATCTGGAACAATGGTCTATCAAGGTAATATTACCCTTGTCGATTTTAATGATATTTATAATTCAACAGGCAAGACCCAACCTTATACTAATTACTCATCTTCATATTCAACAACAGTGATCATTGATAGTTCTTATGATATCAGTGTAAATTTAAATACCGACAATGGGAATTATCTGTATTATGCAAAAGCATGGATAGATTGGAATCATGATGTGATCTTTAGCGAAGAGGAAGCGTATGAATTAGGGTCTGCACAGAATGTAACGGATGCTGCTACTAGTTTTTCACCTTTTAGTATAAGTATTCCTTCTAATGCTACATTAGGTCCAACTCGTATGCGTGTTTCTTGTCAGTATTTAAATTACCCAACACCTTGCGATAATGGCTTTGATGGTGAAGTAGAGGATTATGAGATAGTGGTTGAAACGCTAGCTATGGGAATTGAAGAAAACGCTGTTTCTAATATGATCATATATCCTAACCCTAGCACAGGGATTGTAACAATAAAAGGAGTCAACCTTGATCTTGCTCACCTGAAGTTGTACAATTCCCTAGGACAAGAATTGAATTCACAGATTAAAGTAATTGAAAAACAAAAAAATATAGTAATCATTGATTTATCTGGCTTATCTACCGGAATGTATTATTTAAAAGCGGGGACTTTGACCAAGAAGGTTTATAAGAATTAAATCTAAAATAGGAGTATCAAATAACCGCTGAGAGCACTGAAAATCGCTAACTATTTATTGGTTTTGAGTTTTTTTTACCCTGCGCTTCTCCGCGTATTCTGCGCGTATTCTGCGGTTAAACAAATAAGATGTAAAAACTAAGCTCTTAGCATCTAATTTTCAATTTGCAACTCGTAATTCGTAATTAATTTACCCCATGATGCTTATCATGAAGAATATTCTCAAGTGACCATGGGATTTTTTTATTAAACTCTTTTTTTCTGAATTCGCACTCATTTACCTCACAAATAGAACATTGTTCTGAAATACATGGGTCAACATGGACAAACATTTCCGAATCGATGCCCATTGTTTCATTAACAATTTCATTAAGTCTAGCAATTTGCTGATTAGCAAATTTGAGATCTCGATAAAAGGGAATAGTGAGGTGACAGTCGATATGAGGATCAGGACCATATTTTACCAAACGAAGGTTATGTATATCAACCCATTCCGGAATCCTGTTCTTCTCCAGGCCATTGGAAAGTTTTTCTAAAGACTCAAAATCTGCCTCATCCATAATACCGGCCACCGACTTACGTAATATTTTCCATGAAGAAAATAGAATGAGTATTCCAAAAGCTAAAGCGACTACATTATCGATCCAGACTAAATTAGTCAGCATGATCAATACAATTCCAATGACCAAACCAAGGGTTGTAAAAGCATCTGCTTTTAGGTGCTTACCTCCTGCTTTTAGAGTCATAGAATCGGTTTTCTCACCTTGTCTTTCTGCCATTTCGCCAATGATGTAATTCGCAATTCCCGATACAACGATCAAAGCCAAACCAATATCTAGCTTATCTAATTCATTTGGAACAAAGAAGCCATAAATAGCTGTTGCAATCACAGCTAAAGCAGCAACAAGAAGCATTAATCCTTCTGCCAAACCTGAAATGAACTCAATTTTACCATGCCCATAAGGATGATTTTTATCCTTTGGTGTAGAGCTTATAGTCAGACTAAACAATCCAATAAAGCTTGCAAAAACATTGACGATAGATTCTAAGGCATCGGTAAGTATCGCATTAGAATTTGTAAGGAAATAGGCAGTAAACTTAATGATCAGCAGAGAGATCCCTACATAAATCGCAAGTTTCTGAATTTTTAGATTTGATTTATACCTTTCTTCTTTATTCAAACGAGCGTTTTTTCTTTAATTACAATATACATTTTAACCTTTCCAATGTTTTTAACATCAACCTCTCCCCTATATTCACATTCAAATTTATCTTTAATAAGTAAATAAGTGTTCTCAGTAATATTAAGGCTATTCGTTACTCCATGAGATTCAGCACGCGAGGCAAGGTTAACTGAGTCGCCCCATATATCATAAGCAAACTTAACTTTTCCAATAACACCGGCAACCACATTTCCCGTGTTGACACCAATTCTTAGGTTCCACTCTGGCTTTCCTAATTTATGCTGTTCTTCATTAAATTCATTGGTCGCATCCAAAAAGGCTAAACCCGTTCGTATGGTATCTATAGGATGAGTAGCATTAATATTAGGAATACCACCCGCACACATATAGCTATCTCCAATCGTTTTAATTCTTTCCATATTGTTCTCACCCACAATTTCATCAAAGCGGCTAAACATCGACTCCAAATTATCAAGAACTTCAAATGGATCCATCTTGTTTGTTAAGCTTGTAAAACCAACATAATCTGTGAATAAAATCGATACACTATCATAGAGTTTAGGCAGTGTTTTACCATTTATCTTCAGTTCCTCAGCTGTGTCTTCAGGAAGAATATTAAGCAATAAAGAATCTGACTTACTTTTCTCCGCTGCTAACTTATTGTTCTTCACCTCAATTTCACGATGCTGATAAGCAATTTCAAGGTTCTTATCCTGAAGAACCCTATTTGCTCTTGTTTTAGTTCTTAGAAAAACGATTAAAAGAATCACAATGATTACAACAAATAAAGAAAACCGACGCACCCTATTTTTTTTCTGTATTTCTTTATCTAAGGTTAGTTCGGCATTCTTGTTTTCCAATACTAATTTTTCAATTTCCTGTTTATTAGCCTGGTCTTTTGATCGTTGCTCATCTATTTGAAGTTGTTTTATTTGCTGTGCTGTTTCAAGATCTCTAATTTCACTTGACTTATTTGCCAAGCTTAGTTTATTTTCGGATTCACTTGCCATTAAGGTTTTATTCTGGATCTCTACATCATTCTTTCTTTGTTGCTCTTCCAAAAAATTAATCTGTGCTTGGTTCTTTTCTTTCTCTAACCTGAATTGCTCTAATTCAAAATCCTTCAATTCTTCTGATGCTATTATAAGCTTATACTGTTTTTCTGCCCTTTCTATCTGATATTGTCGTTCATAAATATCGCGTAATTTTTCTTTTTCCTCTTCATTAAACCGCTGATTTATATCTGCATATAAAGCATAAGAATTAAGTGCTTTTTCAAAATAACCTAACTCTTCATTAATCTCATAAGCTAAATAATATGCCTTTGAAAGTGTCCGGTTATAACTATTCTCTTTTGCTATACCTATTGCCTTTAGATTATATGCATCCGCTTCATGAAGCTTTAATTCATCAAAATAAATTTGGGCGATCTGCAAAAATATCTTGGCTTCTGAAAAGTGGTTCTCACTAGTATGCATCTCCTTACCTGCTGCCTTCAAATAGGCCACTGATTTTGACTTATCTCCTTTTAACTCAAAGATCAACGCTATATCAACATAATAATGGTATAAATCAGGTGAACCCGGATCAAAGGATTCATGGAGTTCATTCGCTTTATTTAAATAAATAATGGAAAGGTCATACAACTCTATATTTTTATTGGCATTCGCTAATTGTTTATAGGCATAAATATTCCAAACAACTTCATCCTTGTCAACTAACCATTTCAATGTCTCTTCCCAAAAATCGATCTCTTTGATGGCCTCTTTTTGTTCTGAATAAACACTGGCAATATTAACTTTTGAATTCCAACGAAGGCTATCATTAGTAAACGTAAGCGCTTCTATTTTATAAAAATTAAGCAAGGCCGATTCATAATTAGAAATCAACATTTGAACCCTTCCATTATTTAAATATAGTTCTGGGAGTAAAAATGATGGAATATCCTGCTCAATATCTTCCCACAAAGCGATTGTATTATCATAGAGATTATGGGTCATCATATAATAGCCCATCCAATACCGTAAAATTGCTTTTGAAACCTTGTCATCTTTTCTTTCTAGACTATAATCAAGTAAAAAAAGATTTTTGGTCAATGCGTAAAAGTCTTCATACTCAGTCATTAGAATCTTGAGCATTATTGATTCTTTCTTAAGTAAATAAGTACTAGAATCGACACTCATAAGCTCCTGTATGGAAATTAGCAAAGAATCCAGTCCTTCTTCCAAAACATAGTTGTCAAGATCTATATTTTCTTTGCGCTGTGAAAACGAATTTAATGATAGGCTAAGGAAGAATAGTATCGCCATTACAGCAAGTGACCTATTTAATATGTGAACAGTCTTATCTCCCATCTATAACTTACTACAGATATCGAAAATAGAAGATAAATTAGAATAAAAAACTAAAAATGAATAATAAGCTATGCGAGTTGCTGCAATCGTTGTAAATAATCCATACTCATTTGATTAAGCTTTTGTTGAATTTTAACCATTTTCGGATTATCAATTGAATAGCCTCCTAATTGTTTAACCTCTCTAACTTCGGTAATTAATTGGTCCATTAAGAATTCAGCTTCATTAGCTATTTGAAATACTCTATCTCTTTTTTTACCAGGGATTGAGCTGGAAAATTGGTAGCATTGGTCGATAATATCGAACATAACAACTTTAATAGCTTTTTCGACTTCACTTTTTGTCATGGTTAAAAGACTTTAGAAATGGTTAAAAAGGTGTCCTAATTTACAAAAATAATATGAGTAATTTTTTACATCTTATTTACTATCTGCGAAAAAAGTGATTGAGTATTTTATTTTAATTCTACTTTTGCGGCTATGATCAAGGTTTTCGTTTTTCTTACAAAGTTAGTCTCCAAAACTCCGTTGAGCATTCTCTATCTCGTGTCTGATCTTGTTTCGAAGGTGATTTTAAAAATAGTCCCATATCGAAAAAGCGTGATCGATAAAAACCTTGAAGTCGCTTTTCCTGACAGATCATTGAAAGAAAGAAAACGAATTAGAAGAAGGTTTTATTCATTTTTTTCAGACCTGATGGTAGAAGGCTTAAAACAGGTGAGCATTAGTCCTGAGGAATTACGAAAAAGAATGAAGTACAATGGCTATGAAGCGATCGATAAAATGATCGCCCAGGGCAAGTCCGTACTCATAATAAACTTTCATTACAGCAGCTGGGAATGGGCTTTTGTTGGGTACAGCACACAAGCAAAACACCCCATGAATGGAATATACCAACCAATGTCGAATAAAGCTTTTGGTGATATGGTTGTAGAGTCTCGCTCTCGTTTTGGTGCTACTTTAATTCCTATGAACGACACCTATAATTATTTGAATGATAATTATGAGAAAAACGCATTTGCTCTTGGTCTTTTTCCTGATCAAACTCCTACAGCCAGAAAAGGATACTGGATGGATTTTTTCGGAAGAGGCACACCCGTTTACAGAGGCCCAGAAAACCTAGCAAAAAAATTCGATCTTCCTGTTTTTATTATTGATATTGATCACAAGCGACAAGGGTATTGTGAAGCCAATATTGAACTCCTTACCGATACACCAAATGAACATGAAAATGGCTGGATCACTGAAGAGTTTATGAAAAGATTGGAAGCTAAAATTAAAATTACTCCTGAAAAATATTTATGGTCGCATAAACGCTGGAAACATACTATTCCAAACGACCTGCCGGAAAATCAAATCTCAAAAAGGTATCCACCACCAAAGGAAGATAAGATCGATTATTGAGTTTTTCTAATAAGCTTGAGTAAGCAGTTAGCTATTAAAAATTATGTCCCAGGCCTATATAACCGACTTCAGGCCATCCTGTTCCAATTCTGAATAGAAAACCACCTTCAGGTTTTTGAAAACGATACCCCACAGAAGTCGAAAATTTATAAGGCCCATATCCTTCAAGGTCACCATTAAGAATAAAATTAGCTCCTCCGCTTATCTCTATATGACTCTTATTTGCACCTGTAAGCAATAAAAGGTTTGCACTAATAACTGATCCTCCTATTCCCCATACAGCGTAATAGCTATAGCCTATATTCGCACCTATTGCAAAGTGAACAGCTTTTTTTCTTTGCCATAATAATCGCTCGTAGGTAAATGTTCCTGTAAAATAGAATTCCGTACCAGCTCCTAAGCCTAAATAAAAACTATTCTTATTGAGTGGTGACTCTTTTGATCTTGTACTGTCTGTTTGTGCATGTACTCCGAATCCGATTAAGTACAAGGCTATGAATAAGATATATTTAATCATTTTTTATCTAATAACTTTTGATTATTAATTGAGTTACATTCAAAAGTAAATTTTCAAAAGAAGAATTAATAAAAGAAATATCATCTTTCTAATAAATAATGAGCGATTGAATGCAGTTTAACATTATGTTTTACGGCATTCACTGGTTAGCAGACTTCTATGTAAAATGATTTAAGAAATAAATAGCATTTTTCGCCAAATTAGACAATGAACTATGAAGAGTAAAAAATGTTTTTTGTCAGTATTTATTCCTTTTCTACTGCCGGCTGCTTTGCTCCTTTTATTAAAAACCATAAGGGAAAAAGCAATTCACCTAAAAAAGTAAACTCACTCACTGTAACACCAAATTCAGGAAATAAAATCAATGTTATTGAATCTACGACATAACCAATGCTCCCAATGATTTAAACAAAATACCAAGTATTCTGGGAATAAATCCTGACTTAAAAACCAAAGAAGCCTATTGGAGCTAATATCAAATAAAGGATTCCAGCAATTCTCGCCGTTTTGTTTAAATCAGTATTTCTCATTTGCTATTTACTAAAGGTGATTTATATTGATGATAACATTTCCCTTTTTATGTCCTTTGTCAACATAAGCATGAGCTTCAGGAACCTGTTCTAATGCATAGTGCCGATCGATCACAGGGATAATTTTATCAGCTTCTATAAGCTCTTTTAAAAAACTTATTCCTTCTACACTTTCTTTAGCCACGCCAGCAATTACTTTTTTGCTACTTATAATTGAGGTCCATAATCCTTTAAAAGTATTTGAAACTCCAGCGTTAGCCAAGAGCAAGTTTCCGCTTTTAGTTAAGGAATTAATAGCATCATCATAGGAGCACTTACCTACTGTGTCAAAAATAATATCATAGCGCTCATCACTTATCGAAAAGTCTTCTTTAGTATAATCAAGCACTTTATCGGCTCCCAAGGCTTCTACCATTTCTAAATTAGCACTACTGCATACGCCAGTCACTTCAGCACCAAAAGACTTAGCAAGTTGTACTGCTGCTGTGCCTAAAGCACCAGAAGCTCCATATATTAACACTTTCTGTCCTCTTTTTATATTCCCTTTTCTAAGAAAATGTAAGGATGAAGTAAACCCAAAAGGAATAGTGGCAGCATCTTCAAAACTTAAATTATTTGGTTTTAATGCTAATGGAGCATCTTCAGAAATACATTTATATTCAGCATAAGCACCGAATTCCATACCACCAGTTCCAAAAACCTGATCACCAACCTTGAATTTTGTTACTCTTTTACCTATCGATACGACTTCTCCGGCAACAACAACTCCAAGAATAAAATTTCTGGGTTGTTTAAAACCAAATATTAACTTAATGATTGGTGGATCTGCCCTGCGTATCCGTGCATCACCCGAAGTTACAGAAGTAGCGTGCATTTTGATCAATAGTTCTTTATCCTTTGGACTTGGCTTCTCTACTTCTTTTAATTGAAGAACTTCTGGAGCTCCATATTTTGTACAGACAATTGCTTTCATCATTTTCATATATTTCAGTGTTTATTTCCGGAACAAAAATAGATGTTGATCATCACTTGACTGTTCGTAATTATAAATCCGAACATATTTGAAAGTTGATGACGACTAAAAATGCTTTTTCTTATTGCTTAAGAAATTGCTTAGGCGTTAAACCTGTTTCCTTTTTAAAATAAGTATTAAAAACAGTTTTAGAGTTAAACCCACTATCATACGCCAGTCCAATCAAGGAGATATGCGAGTTCTTAGAGTCCTTAGCGATTAGTTTAAAAGTTTCCACTCTATAATGATTAATAAATTCGCTGAAATTTTTACCAATACTTTCATTAAGCAACCAAGAAAGTTGATTAGGGTGAATTCCTATCATATCTGCCAATGAACGCAAACTTAGTGATGGATCCAAATAGGGTTTTTCTTTGTCAATGTAATTTAACAGAATGGTCGAATACTTCTTTACAGAAGGTTGATCAAGTAGAACTTTCTTTTTCTTCTTGATTAATTCGGTTTCATAATTGGAAAATAATGTTCTTTTAAATTCTAAATACCTTGGGTCCTTTTTTATTGGATCAACCAATGGATCTGAAAACCGAAGCAGTAATAATGAAGACTTTTTCGCTATCGCCTGCTTTACCCATTCAAAGGCTTTATCGTTTTCTCCTAATACCGCATTCAGAAGAAAAAGGTAAGAATCAGCTGTAAACCCACCCTCATTTCCAGCTTGTTCTATTAATTGATTTCGATATTTTTCGGTATTTATTTTATCCTTTTTAAAGGCATAAGCCAATGCTATTGTACCTGTCTTCTCCCCAAGAATCACAACTTCAGGTGGCAATGCATCAAAATAATTAATCACTTCATCATATCGTCCAAGCTTGAGTAGGAGAATTGATTTAACTGAAATAGCCGGAATATTTTTGGGATTAAGCTCCAAGCATTGATCGAATTGTTCAAGAGACCTAGAATAGTCCCCACTCATATAGTCCAAATACCCTTTGTAAAAGAGTGTTTCTTGTGACAAGGGGTCGATGTTTAATGCAATTTCAAGATGCAGTTTTGCCTTTTCATGATTACCAGCAATAGCATATAAAAAAGCCATAAACTGCTGTGCCTTAACATAATTTGGATTTATGCTGATCGCCTTTATAATTTGCTCAAATGATTTTTTATAATCGCAGGCAGTAAATAGGGAATGATTCGCAAGTTGATAATAAGCACCTGGTAATTGATCATCTAGTGAAAGTGCTTTATTTATCAATTGTGTTGATTTACCCCATGCTTCATCAAACGACATAAAGCCAGTCATAGCCATAAAACTATACGAATCAGCCAGTCCTACAAGTGAATTTGTATGATTTGGATCCAAATCCAAGGCTTTTTCAAATAATGAAATAGCCAATTTCATATCCTCAGGATTCCACTTATTAGTATGATATATAGCCTTCAACGAATATTCATAGGCATCTATACTGTCGGTTTGTTTCTCTACAAGGTGCTCCTGAATTTCGAAGTGTCCAAAGTATTCCCGAAGTTTATCAGCAATTAGCAAACTAATTTCATCTTGGATATCGAAAATATTTTCCAATTTCCTATCCCATGTTTCCGACCAAAAATGAAAATCCTCTTCTGCTTGAATTAACTGAGCAGTAATTCTAATCGTATTACCTGAAAGTCGTACACTGCCCTCTAGAATAGCTGAAACATTAAGTTCCTTACCGATTTGTTTGATTGGGATCTTTTTATTCTTAAAAAAGAAAGAAGACGTTCTTGATGTTACTTTTAGGCTCTTGATCTTTGCTAAAGCATTAATGATTTCTTCTGTAATACCATCACTAAAATATTCGTTCTCCTCACTCGTGCTCATATTTACAAAAGGAAGCACTGCTATAGTTTTGTCTTTGGCTTTCTGTTTTTCTTTTAAATCATCAAGTTGAGGTACAATAACTCCCTTGTTCGTAACCGCAAAAACCTCAACAGGTTTGGAAATATTCTTTAATTCGAAATGCCCTAAAGAGCTTGTGGAGATCGAAGCATGATTCACTAATTCATCATTGAGTTTTCCAGATATTAAAATGGCTCCTGGTACACCCAAACTCTCAATACGAGAAGCGAAATTCACTCCATCACCATAAACTTCAGTTTTACTAAAAACGATATCACCCATATGGATCCCAATTCTAATTGGAACCGGATCTTCTCCCTGCAAAAGTCGTTGAATTTCAATGGCACATTTTGTTGCTTCAATAGCACTTTTAAAAACGCTTAATGTTCCGTCGCCGTAGTATTGAACAATTTTACCTTCGTATAATTGGTGTTGTTGCTCAAATACTTCACGGTGCTTTGCCCTCACTCTGGTCGCATTCTCTTCATCTCCTTGCATCAATGCTGTATATCCCACAATGTCGGTAAACATCACAGCTGCAAGTTGGCGAACGATCTTATCTTTCATAGAGGGATTGTAAAGGCTTATCCAAAGTTCGACTTTTCTAAGTTGTTAACTGAAAAATAATTTGAATAAATTTAATATTCCAAAAGCGTTTTTTCAAAGGATTTAAAATATTTCTTCTTTCTAAACCACCAACAGATTCTCATTTATTCTTATTGCAGCGCAAAAATCAACTACGCATCATTCAATATATACTCGCGCCGCTTTCTCAATGTTAATTTTTATATCCACGGATTTCATCCGCGGCTACAAAAATTATGCTCCTTCGGAGCCGCCTCGCAACATTTAACCCTTACTTTTTATTATTACAATTTCTGTTTATAAAAACGGTCAACCATAATCAGGGATGGTCATTTTGCTTCGTACTTCGCGCTCCGTGCTTCCGTCTTCTTTTCTCCTTCACTTAATCAACCTATAATTCCTATACTCCCCTAATCGAATTCCTGATACTTTTTCGACTACTTGCTTTACCCTGTTTTTGAAACTTAGTTTGATGGAAGATGCATTATAATGAAATTCCCAATCCTGATCAGCTATTCGCTTTTCCATTACCTCAGGATGCTCTTCTTTAAATGGAACTAATGAATCTATTCCAGAATAATCATAGGAAAGTTCTTTCTGATCAACTTTCTTTTCCAGATCATCTCCACTGTGCCACAATTGATGAAAGGATTTTTGCTTTTCTTGTTGAGTAATTGGATCTTTTACCCAACCATAATGATAGATATAAGCATCGATCAATTTAACATTCAGCTTCTCATTATTTCCTTTTCTAAAGCCCTGAGCATCTTTATAAGAATAGATATCCTTCTTGTTTTTTATTACACGGATCTCCCTTCTGTACCAGTTATATGAATTAGCTATATAATTATAAGAACCGTAGAAATGGCGATAATTAAATAATAAGCCATCTACGTTTTCATCATCTTTATATTTCTCCATCGCCTCGCGAATAATTGGAAGATATTTTTCATGAACGACCTCGTCTCCTTGAATATAAAAAATCCAATCGCTAGTTGGAGGTACAGCTTTTAATGCCTTATTGGTTTCATCTGCCAAAACCCTTCCTCCTTCTCTAAGATTTTCATCCCAGTGAGTTTCAATTACTTTTATTTTTTCTGGAGATATTGAACTTAATAATTCCAGGCTATTATCCTCTGATTCTCCAGCAGCAACAATAAAATCATCACATATCGGGAGAATAGACTGTATAGCTTCAACTATAGGGTAATCATATTTAATTACATTCTTCCCAAAGCTAACACCGGTTACTTTCATCTTATTCCTGTTGAAGTAGCTGCAAACGTTTATATAATCCGCCTTCAATATTCATAAGTTCTGTATGGGACCCTTTTTCTACTATTCTTCCTTTTTCGATGACGATGATAATATCGGCATGTTGAATTGTACTTAAACGGTGAGCGATAATAAGTGAAGTACGATCTTTTAAAAGATTTTCAAGTGCATCACGAACCAGTTTTTCGGATTCAGTATCGAGCGATGATGTAGCCTCATCCAAAATTAAAATTGGGGAATTACGTAAGATAGCCCTTGCAATGCTGATTCTTTGGCGCTGACCACCGGATAAATTACTTCCCATATCACCCATGATCGTATCATAACCATTGGGAGTCTCCTCTATAAAATCATGTGCATTAGCCACTTTAGCTGCCCTAATAACATCTTCCTTATTAACTTCTTCGAAGCCAAAAGCGATATTATTAAAAATCGTATCGTTAAATAGAATCGACTGTTGAGTTACAATTCCAATATAGTCTCTAAGATTGGTGGTCTTAATATCCTTAAGATCATATCCATCAATACTTACTTTTCCAGAAGTAGCATCAATAAAACGTGGGATCATATCAAAGAGTGTTGATTTTCCACTTCCAGATGGTCCAACTAAAGCAACGGTTTTTCCTTTAGGAATATCAAATGAAACCTCATGAAGTACTTCATTTAAGCCATCATAGCTAAAGCTCACGTTTTCAAAACTCATGCTATGTTCAAAAGATCGCAATTCTATCGCTTGTTCAGGATCATTAATTGTACTATCCGTATCTATTACACTCAATATCCTTCTTCCTGAAGCCAATCCGCGTTGTACATTAGAAAATGCTGAGGAAAGTGCTTTCGCCGGAGCCAAGATCTGGGAAAAAATAATGATAAACCCAATAAACTTCGGTCCATCAAGACCGGAGCTATTATCCAGAACAAGAGTTCCACCATAAAACAAAAGTCCGGCTGCAACCATAATGCCCATAAATTCACTTAATGGAGAGGCAGCATCCTTTTTATAGGCCATAGATGTGATAATGTGAGCGTATTTATGATTGATCTTATCAAAGCCCTTCTTCATAAATCCATCCGCATTAAAAGCCTTGATCACTTTAATACCAATAATAGACTCATCGATAAATGACATCAAATTAGCCAAGGTCTCTTGTCCAATTTTAGCTTGTTTTCTAAGCGCATTGGTAACGGTCCCGATAATAATCCCGGATAAGGGTAATAAGATCAGAGTAAAAAGAGTAAGCTTTCCAGAGATCATAAACAATGTTATGAAGTAAGCTATGATAGTAGCTGGCTCTCTGAATATTACTGTCAAAGTATTAACAACAGAATTCTCAACTTCTTGTACATCATTGGTAAGTCTTGAAACCAGGTCACCTCTTTTTTGGTTACTAAAAAAAAGCGTGTTAAGGCCAATGATCTTATAATAGATCGTTTCCCTAATATTTTTAACCACTCTTGCTCTTGTCTGTGCTTCTATTCTTAATGAAAGGTAGCGAAATGCATTTTTCAAAAATGAAGAAATAACGAGAAGAACTACAATAAAAGTCAGGGCACCAATGGTTCCTTTTGAAATTATTATTTGGTTAAAGTAGAATGAAAAAAGATCAAGGAAGTAATTTAGACTAAAGTAAAATTCAGGAGCTTGAGTTATCGCCTCTGTACTCTCTTGTCCAAACAATACATTAAGCAAGGGAATCACTAATGTGAAATTCAACAAGCCAAAAACGATGGAAAACAAAGAGAAAATGAAATAACGGATCGTTATTCCTCCCAGCGGTTTTGCAAAAGATATTAATCGGAAATAGGTCTTCATATAATTACAAGGTCGACAAAGGTAAAGTAATATTTAGTGTTTATTCAATTCACCATTGAAAATTGTTTTTACATATAACATTTGATTGAGGCGCTGAGTGGAAGTATAATGTCTTATTTTTGTGCAAAGCCAACTGATATGAAACGAACATCAATACCTGTAGTGGATCTTGATCGATTTAGGTCTTCTGATTCCAAGGTAAAGGAATCATTTATAAAGGAAATTGGTGCTGCCTATAGTGACATTGGATTTGTTGCAATAGAAAATCACGGAATTGACAAAGTTCTGATAAAAAAACTATACGAAGAGATAGAAAAATTTTTCAATTTAGATGTTAGTGTAAAAGAACGCTATGAGAATGTACATGGTGGCCAACGTGGATTCACTTCATTTGGTAAGGAACATGCAAAAGATTCTAACAAAGGAGATCTAAAGGAATTCTGGCATTTTGGACAGATCCTAGAAGAGAATGACCCTTTACAAAATGAATATCCAGATAATGTTTTTGTAGATGAACTTCCTGACTTCAATAAATATGGTTTGCAGGCTTATACTGTATTTGAAGAAACGGGAAAATTGATACTGCAATCATTAGCCCTTTATCTTGGTATAGATGAATTTTATTTTGACTCATGGGTAGACAGAGGGAATTCAATATTACGTCCTATCTATTACCCTCCTATTAGCGAAGCACCGGATGGTGCTGTAAGGGCTGGTGCTCATGAAGATATTAACCTTATCACATTACTTGTTGGTGCAAGTGCTGAGGGCTTAGAAGTTCAAGATCGAGATGGGAATTGGATAGCAGCAAAAGCGAAAGAAGATCAGATAGTAGTAAACGTAGGTGATATGTTACAGCGTTTAAGTAATAATTGTTTAAAATCTACGACACATCGCGTTATCAATCCACCTAAAGAAAAATGGGGTACACCTCGCTTTTCAGTGCCCTTTTTTCTACATCCTCAATCTGCAATGCCTTTAAACTGTTTGAGCGAGTGTATTGATAGTGATCATCCAAAAGCATACGATGATATTAGCTCAGGGCAGTATTTAATAGAACGTTTAAAAGAAATTGGATTAATATAACAGTCTTATGAATGATATGAAGGACATGACACTTATTACGCAAAAAATTGCCATGACAAGAGATCTTGGAGTGCATGGTAACTTATTTGGTGGAAATATGCTGTCGTGGGTAGATGAAGCTGCCGGTTTAATGGCAACAAAGATCTGTCAAACAACCAATATGGTGACAGTAAAGATGGAGGAGGTTAACTTTAAGAAACCCGTAAAAATGGGGTTTTCAATAAGTATTTATGGACAAGTTGTGAGAATGGGAAGGTCATCTATCACTTTGTATATGGAAGCTAGGAAGCACAATGTATATTCTGGAGAAGAAACCTTGGTGACCTCAACAAAAATTGTTTTTGTCCGTATAGATGAAGTTGGGGACCCTATTCCTATTAATGAACCTATTAGAGATAAATATAAAGAGTTAATAAAGTAGTAGATTGCATTTATAAGAGTTTAATTTATTTTTTAATTTGCTTTAAAATAAAAATCGTGGAAATTTATCAATTAGCAGCAACCAAAAAGACCCCAAAAGTAATCCTTGATCATAAAAAAGGGTATTTTGAATTTTCTGGTATAGCCATGCCAGAAGACACTGTGATTTTTTTCACTCCTCTTTTGAAGAAGATCAAAGAATACTTTAAGGCAACTGAAGTACCTATAGTCTTTCATTTTTCAGTTTATTATTTTAATTCCCTTTCATCAAAAATGCTTTATGAGATGTTTAAAGTTATTGAACGTAATCATAAAAAAGGGAAAGAAGTTAGAATTGAATGGTTGTATGAGGAAGATGATGAAAGTATGGAAGAAGCAGGTAAATTGTTTTTAGAAAGTATTGATGTTCCTTCAGAAATGATATTAAGTGAATCTTAATTTCGATGATCTATAAGTCCAAACCAAAAATTGAGTTTGATGATGCTCAAAATAGAATTCGTTTTGAGGGTATCTTTATTATAAAATCATATTGGGAAGAGGACAAGTCTATGGTTGATCAAATCAAAGACTTTATTCAGGGCAGGGATGAATTACTATTAGATTTTGCCATTTTTTATCTTGATTCAGTAAGTAGAAAGATCTTCTTTGAATTATTTGTAGCACTTAAAGAAGAGCTTCTTAAAATACCCCATTTAACAATAGACTGGTATTTTGATGAAGAGGATGAAACAATATTTGAATTAGGTGATGTGCTCACAGGTGTATTAACAATACCTTTCAATTTTATTAAAAACGACTAAGTAATCGTTATTTATTGGTAGCCTGCACGGTCGATATCTCGTTGAACATCCTTCTCTTTTAGGCTGTCTCTTTTATCGTGTGTTTTTCTACCTTGCGCCAAGGCAATATCAAGTTTAGCATAGCCCTTTTCATTAATAAATAGTCGGATCGGCACTACGGTCAGTCCCTTATTCTTCAATTTCTTTAAAAGCTTTGCTAATTCTCTTTTATTAAGCAACAGTTTTCTTTCTCTTAAAGGCTCATGATTATTATAGCTTCCGGGATCATACTCTGCTATATGCATACCTTTTACAAATAGTTCACCTTTTTTAAAATGACAATAAGCCTCTGCTATGCTTACTTTAGAATCTCGAATAGATTTTATCTCAGTGCCAGTAAGCTGTATCCCAGCGGTAAACGTTTCGATAAAAGTATATTCGAAACGTGCCTTTTTATTTTTAATATTTACAGAAGCTGCTACCATACTATTTAGAAAACTTGATCCATTTTACTACTATTCCTTCTTTAGGTCGGAAAAATAATGCTAGCAAAAATAGCATTCCTGCGCTAACTGCCATAGATCCCGCAATAGAACTATCCAAAACCCAGGCTAAGTAATAGCCCATTATAGAAGAAAGCACACCAAACACTACTGAAAGCACTACCATAACCTTAAGCTTATCGCTTAATAAATAAGCTGTTGCAGGAGGGATCACTAAAAAGGCTACTACTAATATCGCCCCAACCGATTCGAAAGAAACAACGGTAGTGAGCGAAACAAGCATCATTAAGGAATAATGCCAGATGGTGGTTTTAATTCCCAAAGACCGGGCATATTCCTCATCGAAAGAAGATAATATCCATCCTCTCCAACCGGCGACAATGGCAATAAGTATAATAATAAGATTTACCCCTAAGATCCATACTTGCCTTGGTCCTATCGATTCGCCGGAAGCTGTGTAGATCAGATCAAGGGGTACATAAGCAATCTCCCCATAGAGCACACATTCCTGGTCAAGGTCAATTTGGGAGGCAAAGGCACTGATCAAAATAATTCCCAAAGCAAAAAGAAAAGTAAAGGTAACACCTATTGATGCGTCAGTTTGCATCTTTATCCGTTTATCAAGCCACTGTATTATTAAGGTCGTAATCATCCCGAATAACGCAGCACCGATCAAAAGGAAATAATTAGTGTCAAAACCAGCAACCAAGTAAGCTAACGCAATACCAGGTAATACCGCATGTGAGATCGCATCACCGATCATCGCCATCTTGCGCAATAATAAGAAGCTACCAAGTATCCCACTGGAAGCGGCAAGTAAAGCACCTGTAAATATTATCCAAAAGGCCGTCATCAGGTTCTTATTTTAGGTATGCGTGAATGGTGAGGGTCTATTTCAGGATTATCCAGTTCTTTGGTTAATTGAAATTCGATCTCCGGTGTGATAACATGTTCTATGGCTTCTGCATCATGGTGTACAAATGAAGGATCGATCAGCATCTTTTTTGTTAGGTATAATTCCCATAATCTATGTAAGCGTACTATTCGCCTGCTTTCAGTAATTCCTTCAGTTGTTAAAGCCCAACTCTCTCCTACCCTAACCACTTGCTTTTTTCTTTCCAAAATTGAAAGGCCTTTTATAACTCTTTTTATTTCAGTTTGAAGTTTTACATTTAATTCAAGTGGACTTCTTTTTACATCGATCTCTTTCTTTGTTTCGCCAATATGATAAAAAGATTTTAGCACGTTTTCAATCAATATTTTTTGTTGATTCTTTCGTTTCTTTCGCTGTCTTGATACGATACCTTTTTCCGGTGCAAAAATGACAGAGATAAGGGTAATAAAACTCAATACCATAACAATCCAGGGTCCAGTAGGCATTTGTGGAGCTGTATAGGATAGAAACGAACCAAAATAACCTGCGATCATTCCAAACAGAACGGTTAAGCCCATAAATAGTCCCATCTTATTCGTCCACTGCCTCGCAGAAGCTGCTGGAGTAATAATGAGTGCAGCCATAAGTATCATACCTACTGCCTGAATTCCTAATGCTATTGCAAGAATTGTTAAGGATGATAACAACCACTCATAAAATCGAACATTCAATCCTTTGCTAATAGCAAACTCACGATCGAATGATATTAGAATAAAAGCGCGTTTAAAGATTATAATAAAGAAAAACAAAACAATAGCCATTAAGGCGAAGAGCTGAACATCCAACGAGTTCATTGAAGCTGCTTTCCCAAATAGGTATTGATCAAGTCCGGTCATATTTCCTTCACTATTATGCTGGGCATAGGTGAGCAATACGATACCAACTCCAAAAAAGAAACTTAAAGCAATTGCGATAGCTGCATCTGTTTTTAATTTAGAACGGTTTACAATTGCATTTATCAAACTGATAGAAAGCCACCCGGAGATGAGCGCTCCTATCATCAAGAATAAAGGGTTCTTGCTACCTGAAATTAAAAAAGCGAGGACAATACCCGGTAAAATTGAATGGGCTATTGCATCGCCTATCAATGATTGTTTTCTTAAAAAACTGAATGACCCAACCAAGGCGGCACTGCCACCTAAAATTACCGTACCCAAAACCACCATAAGAACATTATAGTCTCTAAGTAATAAAAAGTCTATCAGATCTTTGCTGCTCATCGCTTACTCACGTATTGGAAAGGACTTCTTCTTAAGTTGTTCACCAATACTATTTAGTATATTCAACTGACCACCGTAAGTGCTTTCAAGATTTGATTCTGTAAAAACTTCCTCTGTCGGTCCTGCTGCCACTAATCGTGTATTCAACATGATTAAATATTCAAAGAATTTTGCTGCTGACTGTAAATCATGGTGAACGACCAGCACATTTTTCCCTTCTTCTTTCATCTGTGTTAACAATTCGAATATAGCCGCCTCTGATGCAGCATCTACACCGGCAAAGGGTTCATCAAGAATATAAAAATCAGCATGCTGTGCTAACGCTCTGGCAATAAAAACACGCTGTTGTTGTCCGCCGGAAAGTTGACTGATCTGTCGGTCTTTAAACTCCAATAATTTTACTTTTTCTAATGCTTCGAGTGCATAATCCTGGTCCTCTTTTGTCTGTTTACCTAGGAGATTTCGTTTTGTATAGCGCCCCATTCCAACCACTTCCATAACGGAGATCGGAAAATCCCAATCCACACTTTCACGTTGTGGAACATAGGACACTCGATGCCGGACTTTATTAAGTTTTTGGCCAAATAATCTAATACTTCCACCATCTGGTTCTACAAGCCCCATAATAGATTTAAGCATGGTCGTTTTCCCTGAACCATTTGGTCCAATTATACCTGTCATTTTACCCTCTGGAATAGCATATCCCACATTCCATAAAACCGGTTTTTGGTTATAGGTAACGGTAAGGTCGTTTACTTCAAGTGCATTCTTCATTATTTCAACCCCTTGCTTATTGTACTAATATTATAACTAAACATTCCTTTATAAGTTCCTTCGGGACCATCTCTTTTCCCCATAGCATCTGAGTAGAGCATGCCCCCTATCTTGACCTCATGGCCTTGTTTTTCACATCCTTCAATAACCGATTTTAAAGCTTTCTCGGATACCGAACTTTCAACAAAAACAGCTTTTATTTTTCTATCTATAATAAAAGTTACCAGCTCACTAACGTCTTTAAGTCCAAACTCAGACATCGTAGAAATCCCTTGCAATCCATACACTTCAATATCGTAAGCTCTTCCAAAATAACTAAATGCATCGTGGGCAGTGATTAAAACGCGTTGAGAATGATGTACCTCACTCAATAGTTCCTTTGCATATATGTTCAACTGATCCAGCTCAAGCAAATATTTTTCTTTTCTCTCAAAATAATGAGATGCATTTGAAGGGTCCCATTTTATAAGTTCATCAGTAAAATAAGTGATGGCTTGTTTCCATATCATCGCATCAAACCAAATATGAGGGTCAGGTGTTGCAAATTCATCAGACCTTATTATACTCAATTCATCTACTCCATCACTCACGGCTATGACAGTAGTTGTTCTTTTCATTTTCTCCAGAATATCGATCATCTTACCTTCAAGGTGAAGACCATTATAGACGAGCATATCAGCACTGCTTAACTTTAGTACATCCTTTTGAGAAGCTTTGTATAAATGGGGGTCGACACCTGCACCCATTAAACCAATCACTTCGTTTTTTTCACCTGCTATGAATTCAACGGCATCGTAAATAATATTTGTTGTGACAACAATTTTTTTCATCCCATTGTTATTTTCTTCATTATCATCACATGAAATGAATAAAAGGGAAGTTGCAAGAAGTAGTAATGCTAATCTCATAGTGCAAAAATACACTATTTAGACAATTATATAAATATATTTAGTCTTGTCTAATTATTTTTAGTATATTAAAAGAAGATCCTTAACCACTCTTAATAAATTCTTAGAATAATCACTCGGTTTAGGATGTTAAACTCACCCAAATAAGTAAATTTATATTCACTAATTAAAAAATAAAAAACGCTATGCCAATATCTTTATTAATCTATTTTTTTGCTGCTATTATTATCTTTTTCCTTCTTGCTTCTACATTTTATATCGTAAGACAGAAAACAGCCGTTATAATTGAACGCTTAGGTAAGTTTACTACCGTTTCAAAGGCTGGGCTACACCTAAAGATCCCTTTTATCGATAAGATAGCAGGAAGAGTTAATCTTAAGGTTAGAGAATTACCTGTTGAAGTTGAAACAAAAACCCTCGATGATGTATTTGTTCGTTTGGTCGTTTCTGTTCAATATTATGTCGTTAATTCAGAAGAAGGGATACAAATGGCTTTTTATAAGTTAGATGATCCTGAAAGACAGATTCAGTCTTATGTTTTTGACTCTATTCGTTCTGAAGTTCCGAAATTAATTTTGGATGATGTGTTTAGCGAAAAGGACAAAATCGCAACAGCGGTTCAGTTGGAATTATCTGAAACGATAAAAGAATATGGCTTTGCCATAGTTAAAACTCTAGTTACGGATATTGATCCTGATGCGAGGGTAAAGGAATCGATGAATGAAATTAATGCTGCTAAGCGAATGAAAGAGGCTGCAAAAGAATATGCAGAAGCAGAAAAGATCAAAGTGGTTGCAGCTGCAGAAGCGGAAGCACAAAGTAAAAAGCTTCAAGGGATAGGTATTGCAGACCAGCGAATTGCTATTGCAAATGGTTTAAAACTATCTGTTGAGGAAGTTAGAGGCGCTATGGAAGATGGCGTTACTGGACAACAAGTAATGAATATGTTATTTATGACCCAGCATTACGATACGGTAAGCAGGCTTTCGGAGAATGGTGTAAATACCATCTTCATGCCCTACTCTCCTAACTCAGTTGGTGAATTACAGGCACAAATTCAATCAAGTATGCTTGCCGCAGATACGATAACTAAGGGGAATCAGAAGAAAGGGTAAAAATCATACTTAAACCAATCCTTCCAGAGTTCGAAACTCTGGAAGGATTGGTTTAATACATCGTATTATTATGCTTAGATTCTGATTTCGGTTTTCTTTCATAGCATAGTATTAAAAAGGAATATAAAAATATAGCCCCAGCTTGAAAGCTAGGGCTATATTTTTTTAAACTCTTCCAGAGTTTAAATTCTTTTATTCGTTTTTTTCTTCCGACTCCTAACCTACTTCTTATAATTCTTCAATCCTTCTTGTAAAAAGTCTAAAAAGACTTGAGGATCGCTATCATAAGCAGCAGAACCACTCAGTACTTTTTCATTAGCATCCAACATCACATAATAAGGCTGTGCGTTTGTACCATAGCGTTCAACTTCCAAATAGGTCCACTTATTTCCTACTGTCTTGATCTTAAAATCCTTTCCTCCATATTGCTCAACCCGTTGCTCTTCTTTTGGAAGGGCTTTACGTTCATCAACATACAATGAAACAAGAATCACATCATTACTTAAGATCTTTGATATTTCCGGTTGAGTCCATACCGACTCTTCCATTTTACGACAGTTCACACAAGCCCAGCCCGTAAAGTCGACCAGTAAAGGCTTACCCTCTCTTTTTGCGGCTTCAAGTCCTTCCCAATAATCGGTATACTCCGCTTCAACAAGGTGCCCACTCTTCGCTCCGTCACCACCAAAAGTTTCGGCTGCTTCAGAATAAAACATTGGAGGAGGAAAACCACTGATCAATTTTAATGAAGATCCTGTCATTCCGGGAACCATATAAATGGTAAGTATGAAAAAGACCATACCAAACAAAAATCGTGAAACGCCAATTTTATCGCTTGAAGAATCGTGTGGGAAACGAATAAAATTGAAAAGATACAATGTGATACTTGCGGATACTGCTATCCATATCGCGATAAATATTTCTCTTTTTAAGATACCCAATTGCCATACTAGATCGGCATTTGATAAGAATTTAAATGCAAACCCTATTTCCAATAACCCTAAAACAACCTTAACTGAATTTAACCATCCTCCTGATTTTGGAAGTGAATTCAACCATCCTGGGAAAGCTGCAAATAATCCGAATGGAAGGGCCAATGCGAAGGAGAATCCAAACATAATAGTTGCCGGACCTAAGAAACCACCTTTTGCTGCCCCTGCTAATGCGGTTCCAACAATAGGTCCTGTACAAGAGAAAGATACGATAGCAAGTGTTGCCGCCATAAAGAAGATCCCTATTATTCCGCCTCGATCAGATGCCTTATCCGCTTTATTAGCCCAGCTTGTAGGTAATTGAATTTCGAAAGCTCCTAAAAATGAAACCCCGAATACTACCAATAACACAAAAAGGAAAATATTAAAATAAGGATCCGTCGAGATCATATTCATGACATCCGGTCCAAAAATAGCACTCAACAACAGACCTAATCCTGTATAAATAAAGATGATGAAAAATCCATATATAATTGCATTCTTAATTCCTGCTGCTTTTGTTTTACTTGTTTTAGTAAAGAAGCTAACCGTCATCGGAATCATTGGAAATACACAAGGGGTTAATAATGCAGCCAGACCTAGCACAAAACCCAATGCAAAAATACCCCACAAGGATTTTTTATTCACATCTTCAGATATCGCTCCTTCATCTGGCATTGGAGCATCAATAGCTTTTGATAGATCAAATGAAAACTCAAGATATTCCGGTGGTAAGCAACGCTTATCATCACAGGTCATATAGACCAACTCACCTGAAATTATTTTCCCACTCGCATCATCAACATTAATTATCTGACGAAATTCAGCATGCTTATCAAAGTAATTCAGATCCATTTCGAAATTTGGATCATACTCCGTGTGATATTCTCCTTCGCTAACATCACCTTTAAGTTCTACTCCATCTTGTGGTTTAAAAGTAAAAGCTGTAGCAATAGGTCCTTCATCACTTTGCAAATGCTGAGAATATACATGCCAATTATCTTCGATCTCAGATGTAAAGATCAAACTATAGGTGTTATCGTCATGCTTTTCAGCTGTATAACTCCATTTTACAGGATCATATATTTGACTCTGCACGCCATTCATTCCATCAAACTGTCCAACTCCTTCTCCATTTGAAGCAGTCATATCAGTAGCAGAAACACCTTTTACATCAAAAGTAAAATCCAGCTCTTCAGGTGGAAGACATTTCTCATCGTCACATACCATAAAATATAAGGTAGCATTCAGTGTGAGATCCTCAGTAGATGTAATTTTAATCTTTTGAGAAAAGGATGCTGATTTCGAATGAAAACTAACATCCATTCCAAATATCGGATCAAATGCCGTTTCATATTCACTTTCAATAACTCCATCAAGTAATGTAAAGTACTCACTTTCAATGAACTTTACTTCAGTAGCAATAGGCCCATCATCAGAAGGAAGCTTAGTGGCATATAAGTGCCATTTATCTTCAATAGTTGCATTGATAGATAAGGTAGCAATTTCACCTTCCTGAGTTATTGTTGTGCTCCACTCAACTGGATTATATACCTGTCCGCTTACACTTGAAGCAATAAGAAAAAACAGTAAAGAAAGTTGAGTTGTAATCCACGAATTTTTTATCATGATAATATTTTCATTAAAATGCTTTGCAAAAATATTATTAATTAAAAGCTCCTAAAATTTATTGGCTGTTATTATTGTAATCCTAATTACATAAAATGATTTTTTGTAAGACACTATTTTGAGCGATCAGTACTTAATAACCATATTTCTCCTTCCATTTAGCACGCAAAGACTTCCTCATTTCGTTTTCACGAGGATTATCATTTGGATCAAAAAACACAGTCCCACTAATGTTATCAGGTAAATATTCCTGTTCACTAAAATGACCCGGGTGATTATGAGGATACTTATACTCCTTTCCATAATCAAGGTCCTTCATTAATTTTGTTGGTGCATTCCTTAAATGGAGTGGAATGCTAAGGTCTCCACTTTTTCTAACTTCTTCTATCGCTTTATCAATCGCTAAATAAGAAGCGTTGCTTTTTGCTGAATTAGCCAAATAGATCACAGCCTGAGACAAAATGATTCTTCCTTCTGGCCACCCTACCATATTGATCGCATCAAAAGTACTTTGTGCAAGTATCAATGCTGTAGGATTAGCGTTTCCAATATCTTCTGCGGCTAAAATAACGAGTCGTCGAGCGATAAACTTAGGATCTTCACCCCCTTCTATCATTCGAGCTAAGTAATATACAGAAGCATTAGGATCACTTCCTCTGATCGATTTAATAAAGGCGGATATGATGTCATAATGCATCTCTCCTGTCTTGTCATAAAGGGCAGGATTCTCCTGAACCACTTTACTCACCTTTTTATTATCGATTACTAACTTATTCGTGTTGGATGCATTGACCACCAACTCCAAAACATTCAATAACCTTCTAGCATCACCACCCGAATACCTAAGTATGGCATCAAATTCCTTGATCTTTATATCCTTCGTTTTTAGAAGTGCATCCTCTTTCATTGCCTTCTTCAACAATGCTTTGAGGTCCTCTTTATCAAGGGTTTTTAGGGTATACACCTGACACCTACTTAATAATGCTGGTATAACTTCAAAAGAAGGGTTTTCAGTGGTAGCACCGATCAAAGTTACCAATCCCTTTTCTACTGCGCCCAATAATGAATCTTGCTGCGACTTACTAAAACGATGAATTTCATCGATGAACAAAATTGCCTGATGACCGCCAAAAAGACCTTGCTTTTTTACTCTTTCAAAAACTTCTCTAATATCCTTTACTCCAGAATTTATAGCGCTCAGAGTATAAAAGGGTATACTCATGTGATTGGATACTATTTGAGCAAGCGTTGTTTTACCTACGCCTGGAGGGCCCCACAGAATCATAGAAGGAATTCTTTCCTGTATAATAGCATTGTGTAAAATCGACCCTTTACCCGTCAAATGTTCCTGACCTAGATAATCTTCTAGTCGCTGGGGACGCATTCGTTCGGCTAAAGGACGTTGTTCGTTTATTTCCATGATCAAATCAAAATTAATTCTTCGTTCATTATTTCGACTATTTATTTAGTATTTGTTTATCAACAATTTTTAATTTTATAAAAATTACTTGTTCGTGAAATTTGCCGGAATTGATATAGGATCAAATGCAATGAGACTTCTTATTGGAGAAGTTACTGAATTCAATAATAAAACACACATCAGCAAATTAAGCCTCGTGCGACTTCCTATTCGATTAGGTAGCGATGTTTTTGAAAATGGAGAGATAAGTGATCAAAAGAAAATTGATTTTATAAAGGGTATTGGTGCTTTTAAATCAATTATGGACATACATAAGGTTCAGGGCTACCGTGCATGTGCTACTTCTGCAATGCGTGGTGCCAGCAATGGAAAACAGCTTGTTGAGAAAACGCGAGAAAAAACAGGAATAGACATTGAAATTATTGATGGTGATACGGAAGCAGAGATAATACTCTCTACTTTTCATTTATTATCATTAGAAAAGCATACTCCCTATTTATATATTGATGTAGGAGGAGGTAGTACAGAGATCTCCTTACTTTTAAATGGGAAGTCGGCTGCAAGCCACTCTTTTAAAATAGGAACGGTTAGAATACTCGGAAACAATGTTGAAAAAAGTGAATGGACCTCAATGTTATCCTGGGTAAAAGAGCTTAAAAATGAATTTAAACCAACACTTGCAATTGGCTCTGGAGGAAATATTAACAAGATCATTAAATTATGCTGTCAGAATGATGAAAACACCATGGATGTTAGACGCATGAAGGCATTGCTAAATGAAATGAAAACCATGTCGGTAAGAGAACGAATGCTTCAATGGGATTTACGAAGCGATAGAGCTGATGTAATCGTTCCTGCATCGAATATTTACGTCGACGTGCTCGATCAAGCAGGAATCTCAACGATCATCATTCCAAAAATTGGATTAGCAGATGGATTATTGTACAAGCAATATATACATGAAAAAGAATTATAAAATGAAATAATATAAAACAAGAGAACCCGTTATTATTGAATTAACTAAACCCTTTTATGCATACCAATCTAAAAATAATTCTCTTCAGTATTATACTTCTTTCCTCTTTTACTCTGGTTGCGCAAAGTGATCAGATCGTAAAAAATGAAGATGACCTGATAAGACTCTACAATGATATCTTACTATCCGAGGGTAATGAAACACGAGATGAAGTAAATACGGCATTTTATCAATTACTTAATACTACACTTCAATTAGAAGATGCTTTTGATTATCCTTTTGATAACCTACTCACCTTATCGAAAATGATTCCGGATGATAAAAGCTTGAGAATTTTTACCTGGAATTTAGAAAATAATGAAGGGGTACATGATTTTTTTGGACTTGTCCAATTAAACCCTAAAAACACACGAAATAAGGAGATCAAAGTCATAGAGTTACAAAATCAAAAAGGAGAATTAATTAAGTCTGAAAATAAATCCTACGCCGCTAATAAGTGGCCTGGAGCGGTTTATTATCAACTCATTACCTTCAAAAAAGGAAATCAAAAATACTACACCCTTGCCGGGTGGCGTGGTATAGATAAAGGACTTACACAAAAAGTTATAGATGTAATTTATTTAAGTGGTGAAACGGTAAAATTTGGCTATCCAATTATTAAAACGGATCGAAAAACACAACGAAGACTGATTTTTTCTTATAGTTCTAAAGTTACTATGCACCTTCGATTCGATAGCAAGGAACAACAATTCATCTTTGATCATTTAGCTCCTAGTTCAAATTTAGTGAGTGGTCAGTATCGCTTCTATGGACCAGATGGCAGCTATGATGCATTAAAAATGGAAAAAAAATACTGGTTGTTCATTCCCAATATTGATGCGAAAAATCAAGGTAAAGAATCCGATATTTATTACACTCCTGTTACTAATCCTGAAGTTGATTAGCTGAATAATCATAGTTTTGTTACTTAAAGATGATCACTTTAATTAGACTTAATTGTTGATGGTTAAAAAACAACAACTTAATATTGGAGGAATGACGTGTGCCGCATGTTCAGCAAGTGTAGCAAAAGCTGTCAATGATCTCGATGGTGTTAATGCATCGGTAAATCT
>JAUVAY010000092.1 GCA_030591505.1 Flavobacteriales bacterium
GGAGCAATAATCCATTTCCAACGCTTTTATCACTATTTGTAATTTGCTTAACCGTCTTTTTTCCATCAGCATTTACTAAAAGAAATAAATTACGGGTCCCCGAATTTTCTTCAATATTATAATATTTAACACCATAAAGTATGCTGTCGCCATTGGCAGAAACATCATCAATACTCACTCTACCAAGACTCCACATCATTTCAGGTGTCATCTTTTTTTGTGCATTTAAAGAAAATCCGATGCTGATCAATAAAATTATAAGTGTATTCTTCATTTTGTTATGCTTATTATCCTTTAACTTTAATTATTAGTGTTTCGATTGAAACATCTTCTTGCTCACCTGAGATCATATTTTTCAGGCGAATCGTTTTATTCTTCATTTCATTCTCACCTACCATAGCAACCCATGAAACTGTATTTGCATTGGCAAATTTCATCTGCTTTTGCATTTTACTACTTTCTGGATATAGTTCCGCATTGATTCCTGCTCTTCTTACTTCTCTTAACAGTGATTCACAATGTTTAGCTTCCTCATTACCAAAATTGATAAATAGTAATTGAATTCCCTCTTTTGCGCTTTCAGGAAAGCGATCTAATTTCATTAACACATCATAAATACGCTCAGCTCCGAATGAAATTCCAATTCCTGAAATACCTTTCAAACCAAACACTTCTGTAAGATCATCATAACGACCACCCCCACATATACTGCCTATCTCTACTTCATTACTTATCACTTCATAAATTGAACCGGTATAGTAATTCAAGCCGCGGGCCAATGTAATATCAAACTTTATTTTAGCTGTTCGCAGGTCTGCATTTTTAGCGCCATTGAGTAAATACCTGATCTCTTCCAAGCCCTTCTTTCCGATAGACGAATCAGAAAACCAATCATCGAGCAAGGCTAATGTTTGTTCTTCATCCCCTAATTGAAATAGTTTTTTAGTTTTCGAAATTACAGATGAGGGCATATTACGCCCTTCTAATTCCTTTATTACTCCATCTTCTCCTACTTTATCCAGTTTATCTATAGCTACTGTATAATCGGTCAATTGGTCAGCAATACCCATCACCTCGGCTAAACCAGCTAAGATCTTTCGATTATTAATCTTAATCGTATAATCTACTAGGCTTAAATCACTCATTACTTCATCGATCAGACTCAGCAATTCCACATCATAGCGCAAAGAATCTGAACCTACTACATCCGCATCGCATTGATAAAATTCACGATACCTACCATGTTGTGGTCTGTCTGCACGCCAAACAGGCTGAATTTGATAGCGCTTAAATGGAAACTGTATTTCATTTTGATGTTGTACAACGAAACGGGCAAAAGGAACAGTAAGATCGTATCGCAATGCTTTTTCAGAGATACTTGAAGTAAGTTTAGTAGAATTCCCTTCTGCTAAAGCGTCCTTATTGGCTTTTCTCAAATAATCCCCTGAATTCAATATTTTAAATATCAATCGATCGCCCTCTTCACCATACTTCCCGGTCAGGGTACTCAATTTCTCCATAGAAGGAGTCTCAATTGGCATAAATGCAAATCGCTTAAAGTGTTTCCGAATCGTATCGAAAATAAAATCCCTACGAATCATTTCGCTTGGAAGAAAATCTCTCGTTCCTTTTGGGATTGATGGTTTATTTGCAGCCATGTTAATTTATTCTTAGGATAAATTTTTTAATTTTTCTTCCAAAATAGCGATCTTTGATTCAGCATCTTCCTTTTTGCTTTTTTCCATCTCTACCACTTTAGCTGGTGCATTATCAACAAATCGCTTATTCTCTAACTTTTTATTTACTCCGTTTAAAAACCCTTTAGCATACTTAAGCTCTTCTTCTACCTTTTTTATCTCTTCTTCAACATTAATATTCTCACTAAAAGGAATAAAGTATTCAGTATTTTTCACAACAAAACCAAAAGCATTCTCAGCAGATTCAGTTGTGTAATCAATACTCGTTACATTACATAATTGAACGATTGACGAATCGAATTTCGAGTCGACATCTCCTTTAACCTTCAATTCAACTCCCACTTTAAAAGAAATATTCTTCTCTTTTCGGATTTTACGAATGTTACTGATCACATCTCTCGTTACATCAAACTCTTTGAGGAAGGCCGAGTTTACTTCTCCTCCTTCAGGCCATGAAGAAACAATGAGTGCCTCTTCCGGACTACGTTCCTTAATTAATTGCCAAATTTCTTCGCTAATAAATGGCATAAAAGGATGAAGTACTTTTAGAATGTTCTCGAAAAATCCTATCGTTTTAACAAGTGCCTGACCACTAATAGGCTGTTGATAAGCAGGTTTTACTAACTCAAGGTACCAGCTACAGAAATCATCCCATACTAATTTATAAGTAGCCATTAATGCATCTGAAATTCTAAATTCTGAATACAAACGATCGATCTCGCTTAAAGCACTATTAAATCGATTCTCAAACCATCGCTCGGCGATAATTTGTGCCTCTGTAGGTGCTAAATTTTCATCCACTTCCCACATATCGACCAAACGAAATGCATTCCAAACCTTATTAGCAAAATTTCTCCCTTGTTCAATAAGAGAAACATCGAACAGTAAGTCATTTCCCGCAGGCGAACTTAACAGCATTCCAACACGAACTCCATCTGCTCCTTGTTCTTCCATCATCTTTATTGGGTCTGGAGAATTCCCCAATGATTTAGACATTTTCCTTCCTTGTTTATCTCTTACAATACCTGTGTAATAAACATTTTTAAAGGGTTTTTGATCGCGATACTCATATCCTGAAATGATCATTCGAGCCACCCAGAAGAACATGATCTCTGGAGCAGTAACCAAATCATTTGTAGGGTAATAATAATTGATATCCTTATTATCCGGGTCTTTCAGACCATTGAAAACAGAAATAGGCCATAACCATGATGAAAACCAGGTGTCCAAAACATCCTCATCTTGCTTAAGGTCATTGATCGATAATTTATCATTCCCAGATCTTTTCTTCGCTTCCTCTAAAACAGATTCAGCATTTTCACCTACAACAAAATCATTTAAGCCATTACCATAAAAGAAAACAGGTATTTGATGTCCCCACCATAATTGACGAGATATACACCAATCTCTTACATTCTCCATCCAGTGACGGTAGGAGTTTTTAAATTTTGCAGGATGAAACTGAACCTCATCATTCATTACATTATCAAGTGCGGGTTTAGAAAGCTTATCCATCTTCATAAACCATTGCAGGGATAATCGAGGTTCGATCACGGCATCCGTTCTTTCAGAGAAACCTACATTATGGGTGAGATTATCAATTTTACCCATCATTCCTGAAGTCTTCAAATCAATAATTACATTTTTCCGAGCCTCTTCTCTACTCTGTCCTTCGAATTTTAATCCATGCTCATTTAGCGTACCATCATCATTTAAAATATCGATGGTTTCCAAATTGTGTTTTACTCCAAGCTCATAATCGTTGATATCATGGGCCGGGGTTACTTTTAAACAACCCGTACCAAATTCTCTATCTACATACTCATCTAAAATAATTGGAACTTCGCGTTCTGTAAATGGAATGTGTACTTTTTTACCATGTAAATGGGAGTATCGTTCATCTTCCGGATGAATACAAATTGCTGTATCTCCTAAGATCGTTTCCGGTCTTGTAGTAGCGATCGTAAGCGTTTCATCACTATCTACGATCTTATAATTAACATAATAAAGGGCAGCTTGAATTTCTTTTCGGATAACTTCCTCATCCGAAACAGCGGTTTTAGCACTTGGATCCCAGTTAACCATTCGAACACCACGGTAGATATTGCCTTTTTTATAAAGGTCGATAAAAGTAGAGATCACTTGTTCTGAGCGATCCTCATCCATCGTAAAAGCCGTCCTTTCCCAATCGCAAGAAGCACCTAATTTCTTTAACTGCTCTAATATAATTCCACCATGCTTATGGGTCCAATCCCATGCATGATCGAGAAATTCTTTTCTTGAAAGATCGAACTTGGAAATACCCTCCTCCTTCAATTTTGCCACCACTTTGGCTTCCGTAGCGATGGAAGCATGATCCGTTCCAGGAACCCAGCAGGCATTTTTGCCTTCCATTCGTGCTTTACGAACCAAAACATCTTGAATGGTATTATTGAGCATATGCCCCATATGCAATACTCCTGTGACATTGGGAGGAGGAATAACGATGGTATAAGCTTCTCTTTCATCCGGTTCCGAATGAAAATAACCATGTTCCATCCAGTAGCTATACCATTTATCCTCAATTGATGCAGGATTATATTTAGTGGCAATTTCTCTTCCCATTTTCTCTTTCGTTTTAGCCGGCAAAGTTATTATTTTAGACCGAAAGCTTTCGCTTATTTATTAAACAAATCTGATGATGGATTCTATAGCCCTTAAATCACTTTTCTATTCTCTACTAATTAGTATAACAATATTAATAATCTCATCATGTAATGGAAGGGATTCCAATATTGTTAATTCAGATAAAAATGAAAACAAGCCTATTCCGCTCACACTGATTATACATGGAGGAGCTGGTGAAATAAAGCCTGGATTTCTAAGCGAGGAACAAGAGAAAGGATACAAAGCGAAAATTGAAGAAGCGTTAAATGCAGGCTATGCAGTTTTAAGTGAAGGTGGTGAATCTGTAAATGCAGTTCAGGCAAGTATTAAAATAATGGAAGACTCACCCTTATTTAATGCTGGAAAAGGGGCGGTTCTAAATCATGAAGGAGTTGTAAGTATGGATGCGTCCATAATGCGTGGTTCTGATCTGAATGCAGGTGCAATAACAGGCATTAGGCATATTAAAAATCCAATTTTACTTGCTCGTTTAGTTATGGACAGTAGCAAACATGTATTTCTATCGGGAGATGGTGCAGAGGAGTTTGCGGCTAATTATGGTTTAGAAACAGAAGTAAATAATTATTTTATCATTCCCAGAAGATTTCAGCAATTAAAGAAAAAACTTGGTAGCGATACTTTACATCTATCTTACAATAATTTGGAAGTAGGTGATAAATACGGAACGGTGGGCTGTGTGGCAATTGATGCTAAAGGAAATATAGCTGCAGGAACCTCTACTGGTGGAATGGTGAATAAACAATGGGGAAGAATTGGTGATTCACCTATAATTGGTGCCGGAACTTTTGCTGATAATAATAGTTGTGGCATCTCTGCAACCGGACATGGAGAGTACTTTATTCGCTTAAGCATTGCAAGAAACATAGCGGATCTGATCAATTATAAAGGATTAAGTATTCAGGAAGCTGCACATGAAGTAATTCAAAATCAGTTAAGTGATCTAGGAGGAACAGGAGGGATTATCGGGATAGACAATAAAGGAAATTATTGTTTTGAATTCAATACTCCTGGAATGTATAGAGGCGTGCTTCAAGAAGGGGAAAATGCGGAAATTTCTTTTTACGGGAAATAGATTATGCTTTGGGGTAAAGTAAAACAGTGGCGTAAGCGCTGATTCCTTTTCCTTCACCTACGAATCCAAGTTTTTCTGAAGTGGTAGCTTTCACGCTTACCTGATCTATATTCAATTCACAAATGTCGGCGATAACTTCCCTCATCGTATCAATGTACGGCCGCAGTTTAGGTAGCTCCAGTGCCACGGTAGCGTCCATATTACTAATTACATATCCTTTATCGATGATCAGTTTAAACACTTCTTTTAAAAGAATTTTAGAATCGATGCCTTTGTATTTAGGGTCCGTATCAGGAAAGTGCTTTCCAATATCTCCAAGAGCTAATGCCCCTAGCATTGCATCACAAATTGCGTGAAGAAGAACATCCGCATCCGAATGTCCCACTGCACCTTTTTCAAAAGGAATTTTCATTCCACCAATCCAAAGGTCGTAGCCTTCTGCTAATTGATGCACATCGTATCCAAATCCAATTCTAAACATATTGCTAAAGTAAAAAAGAATGGGAGGAAGAAAAAGAATTGGAGGAATGGGAGGAAGAGTAAAATGGAGTGAGAGGAGTTAAGGAGTGAATGAAAGGAGTGAATGAGAAGAGTTAAGGAGAAGAGTTAAGGAGTGAATGAAATGAGAGAAGTGAGGTAAGTTAAGTGTTGTGATAAAAATACATTTTCAATGTTTCAATTCCTTAAACCAGTCTTCTTAACTTCTGATCTTCTGACTACATATAAAAAAAGCCCCTCAAATGAAGGACTTTAATTTTATAAATATGTTTTCAATTATCAATCGAAATCGGCGGGGTCTCTATCATCTCCACCGGATGATTTAACATCATCAAAGGTGAACATCAATGTAAATCGCAGCGTATTAGCTAATGGATTTCGTTGTGTAGTTGCAATCAAATAAGAAAAATCTAAGGTGAAAATATTATATCGTACACCTACACCCAAGGTAATGTACTGACGATTACCTTTATTAGGGTGTTCGTAAAAATAACCTGCTCTAACTGCAAATTGCTTTGCATACCAATATTCAAATCCAGTACTTATATTGATCTCGCTCATCTCTTCTTTAAAAACAGAACCACTTTCAACTCCTACAAATTGATTTTGGCCATCATACAATTGAACACCTGGAGCATCATAAAATGATTGTATCATTCCCTGTGCTACACCCACGTTCGGATCTCTTCCTGATTGAATTTCGTAATTACCTTCACTATCTCTAATAGGAAGACCGTTAGTATCTGTTGAATAAATAGGTGGTGTAGGCACTAACAACTTATTAAAGTCTATACCCCATGTTATCTCATTGTACTCATCTAAATGAACTGTAAACCCAGCTCCTAATTTCAAGTTAGTTGGAATAAAATCTCTTTCTGCCGTTTCAGTATAGGCCATTTTAGCTCCAATATTTGAAATATTAAAACCAGCACGGACGTCCATATCCTTTTTACCTAACTTAGCTTTGGTATTAACATACATCATAGAGATATCAACAGCAAACGACTGGCCTGCCTTTGAATCAACACCCCCAACATTTGTTCCACCGGTAAGGTTTGAATAAATATAACGAGTACTCACACCTCCTGACCAATTATCTGATAATTGTTGTGCAAATGTGAAGTCGACTGATAATTCATTCGGATTAAAGTTTCTGATAAGTTGTCCGTTTTCATCTGTAAAGGAAATATCTCCTAAAGAAAAATAACGCAACGAACCTCCAATTGATTGGCGCTTATTAAGCTTCCCATACATTGCCAGGTAAGCCAAATTCATATCAGGTACAAGGTCTCTTAACCAAGGGGCATAAGACAATGATATTTGAAAATCATCCTCTCCAAAGGCAATTTTAGCAGGATTCCAGTGCAAAGCGTTCGCATCAGCGGAAATACCTAATCCGGCATCTCCCATTCCTGAAGACCTGGAATCTGGAGAGATCATTAAAAAAGGTACTGCTGTTGTAATAGTATTTAACTGAACTTGGTCAGCTCTTTCACCCTGATCAATTAACTGGGCCATCATGCCACTTCCTAGCATTAATCCCCCCACAAGTGTAAATATTTTCTTCATAATTCTAGTAAACGATATCGTAGCCTTAAAACGTGCTTATAATAAAATATTGTGCGAAAGAATAAAATTAATTTAAGATGACCAACTTTTCGAATTTTTCTATTGATTTTCCTTGATTATCTCTTACGCTCAATTTATAGACGTAAACACCTCTTGCAAGGCGGTCTCCAAAATCATCCAAACCATTCCAAGATATGGGTTCACTTCGATAACCATCTGTTAACATCGTTTTATATAAGGTCTTTACTAGTCTACCCGACACAGTGTATACCTGCACACTCACATCTAAAGTGGATAAAGCTTGGTTATGCTCGAACCAAAATTCGGTATAGGTTGTAAATGGGTTAGGATAATTTAAAACATTCGTAATATCTAGTTCCACTTCACTCTTTACTTCAAAGTCAAGGGTTTTAATCGATGAATTATTATATACATCCCATGCTTTTAACTCTAATGTATGTTTTCCTTCATCTAACTCTAAGATCTGATATTTAAGTGACCCGTCTGTATAAGTATCCAAGTTAGCTTCATAAAAATCATTCAATACAATAGTATTCTCTGTATTTCCATCAATTACAGCAGTAATATCATGTCCAATCCCAGAACCTGCCGTATTAACTCCACTTTCATCAAATATGTCGGCCAATAAAATGGGGTTTTCATTTATAACACTTCCTGAAACAAAGCTTTCTTCATTCAAATACAATTCGATCTCTGGTCCTTTTGTATCCTCTGGTGCATCAATGTTTGCTCCACCAACCATAAATGCTCTGGAATAACCCGATCCATCAATTGAAGTGTTATTTTTTACCATATAATATGAAACCTTACCTATTCCGTATTGAAAAGAAATGTCTTTAGGAACCACGAACTCAAATTCAAATAAACCATCTACAATACTTGCCTTACCTTTAAATAATACAGTATTAATTAAATTATACTCAAATGGACTACCATCATTCCCTAAAGTATAAACATCTCTTTCCTTACCATAAACAGTAGGGTAAAGTGTTGCACTAAATCCATTTGGATCTTCTCCTTGTAAATCAACACTCCCTTTAAACGTAACTTTTGACAAGGCGTTAAGTGTATCAATTACCGTAACTTCATCAATGTGAGCTATAGAATTTATTTCCGACGTTTCCACATCCATTTGCGGATATACCAAACGAAGTGCAGGATCACCTAGTAAACTGAAGTTTCTGTGATTTGTAGAATTACTAACGCTGGCCCCTCTTTTAGTCAGCATATTTATATCTCCCAAACAATACTCCGGGTTATACATATCAGCAAAAACATAATCATAGAACTTTCTTGCCAATTGTAAATTCTGATTGGAATATACAAGTCGTGTTGTTGAAAGTAAAGCGATTGACGCCCCTTCAGGATTCAAAATACAATACTCCCCTGCACTTGTTCTACCGGGATCGTCAAACCTTGCAAACTCACATGTTGCAGTAAAGAATAATGGCATATTATTCAGATTACTCCAGTTTACAATTGTATTAATGTCTAATACTCGTTCATGGGCCCAGCCAACTTCTCCTCCATGACCAATATAATTCAGTATCAAAGCTCCTTTTTTAACTCGCTCATCAATTTTCTTATTTACTTCAGGGTAACGCTCCCCACCAGGAGTGGTTACTTGTTGATATGCATCAAAATATATTTTATCAATGTTAAATGTTGGATAATTTGTTTCGATAACTCCACTTAGGATTTCGGCATGACTCATATGCGTATTGCCATCCTCATCATCTGCAACAAAACTCACCAAATTTCGCCAGTCACCATAGGGTGATGAGTTAAAATCTGCCACCGAAGAATTTCCATCTTCAGTATGCGTTTTCTTATAATACTTGATCTTAGCGATAATATCATTGGCTTGCTGAAGTGTATTAACAGGAAAACGACCGATTCCAATATCAACTAGATCTTCGGGTCTATCACTTTCATCATTATCAAGAAGTCCAAAATAATCGTCTGTCAGGTATGAATCGATAAGATCCCAAGAGTTCCAACTTTCATAAGTAAACACTAAACTTGTCGTGCTTTCCGGACGAATATCGTAGGATGCATCTCCTAGCAATAATAAATAGCGAGGTAACTCTGCTTCGCTACCTGCATTATCGTATAACATTTTCATAAAATGCTTAATCGCTGTTGGATCTTTTTTACCACATGAAAACTCATTATATAGTTTTTGTGGTTCAACAATAAAAGAAGAAATGCCATCATTTTCATGAAATGCCGCTAGATTTTGAGCTGCTGAATAAAAGTTTGGATGCGTAACAATAACCATATCTATATCAGAAACACTATGAATGTCCTGATTAGCAAAGCTTCCAATTGCTTCCGGTTGTGAAGCATGACTGTTTTTAAAAGCTACATACTTATAAATTTCATCATGTAGTCTTAAAAAAGAAAGTAATCCACTTTGAGTCTGCGTTTCGATCTCTCCAACATTTTGAAAATTACTTGTCTCCCAAATTCGTAAGTCACTAATATTTCCATCAACTTTAAATTCAGCAAAATTAGCTGGCGCAATACTCCTGCTTTCTCTAATTAAAAAAGGAGAATTATCATATTTAAGTTCTCTTCTGTATTGAACTGATAGAAAATCCAAGTAGCCAATATTGGTAGGATCTCCTTTATTATACTTAACTCCAATGCTCAAATCTCCCTGAGTAGAAGACGGAAGGTAATCATGATTATTTACTGTATACCTGGCGTATTCATATTGACCTGTAGCCGAAGAAACACTAAAAGAATGTGCACTACCGTTGCTCGGTGTGATCGTAAAGCTTGATGAGCCACTTGACTTTTTATGAGCTGCAACTCCTGTACGAATAAGAATTTCATCATCTTCCATATTCGGAGTTGAGAAAACAAAATTTTGATCGGTATTTGCATCAAACACTTCACCAAAGAAGGTTCTTCCTGACTTAATTAAATTCAATGTATTGACTTCATGAAAAATAAGCTGATCAAAAGAATTTACTTCAATTGGGTTATTATCACTGATCACCGGTAAGTTATTTATCCGCTTAGGGCTATCATCATCCGTTCTAATATAGAAATAAGCATGGTTATCATAATAGTTCTTGCTATGTACAAATCTATCTTGAGAATCTACGTATTTCCATGAGTGAGGTCCTTCTCCATAAAAAAGAAAGTACTCACCTTCTTCAAAATTCTGGTCTGTATCTCCTATAAAATCAATTGCCAATTTTTGAGGGTCTCCGGGAAGATAAAGGCTATTATCGATAGGTAACATTCCACCTGGGTGTCCATAAACATTAAGCGCGGCTGGATCCATTCCGTCAACATTAACGCCTAACTCTGCAAGATAACTATGAGTCAATTTATAAACTCCATCTTTAGATATCCGAATTTTATACCAGCTACCAAAGGCAAATACTGAAGGATCAGACATTGATTTAGTCGAATAAGCCGAAATCGCCTTACTCTCACCTTTTATTTCCAACTCATAAGAAGTAATTCTTTCAATTCCATTTTTACCTCTTATGTAAGGTATAAAATGAATAGTGGCAAGAGCTGCCTTTCTAAAAGTTGCAATATTCACTTTAGGTTCAAACTTTTCAGGTACTGAAGAATATAGGATCCTTGTCGACAGGTCCTTATTCAAAAGTGCAGTAGTAATATTTTTAACAAGTATCTCTTTTATTGTTAGATTAAGGTCCACTTCAATGTTCTCAATATATTGATAAGACTCTATTGTCTGTTGATTTAAAAAATCAATAGAAGCTTCATTCAACAAATAATCACTTTCATCAATTACATGCCCAGAAAGTTTAAGTGACTGTGTAAACGCACTTAAAGTAACGAACATACTGAGTGTAATCAGGCAATACTTCATCATTTTATTTAGTTGAAAAGAGTTGAATTCCTTATAAATTTCAGTCAATAAAATTAGCTTGGCAAGTTAACGAGTTTTATCGTTTAATATTGCTTTAGTATTTATCGTTTTATTTTAAAATTTAATTTGTATAATTGGGTCGCATTAAGTCAGAATAAAACACGATGAGAATATTTACCTTTTCATTTTTTGCTTTCATCCTAATTACTGTGTCATTTATTGACGAGGTAAAAGGACAAGATCCGCAGTTTACACAGTTCTACGCGAACCCTTTATACTTGAATCCGGCATTTGCAGGAACTGCATATTGTCCGAGAATACATGTGAACTACAGAAACCAATGGCCTTCTATACCGGGGTCATTTGTTACTTATAATGCGTCTTATGATCAATATGTAAAAGGACTATCCGGTGGTGTTGGTGGATATATTATGAGTGATGTTGCAGGAAAAGGGTCTTTAACTACGAATAGAATTGCTTTGATGTATTCTTATTCACAAGCTCTTTCACGAACAATTAGTATAAATTTCGCCTTAGAAGCCAGTTGGTTTCAAAAATCAATTTCTTGGGATAAGCTCACATTTGGAGATCAAATTGATCCAAGAAGAGGATTTATATATTCTTCCAATGATGTTCAACGAGGAGGAAATGTGAATAAAGCTGATTTCAGTGCAGGAATGTTACTATATAGTGATGTTTTCTTTTTTGGTTTTGCTGCACACCATTTGACGCAACCAAACGAATCACTTATTTTAAGTGAGAGTAAACTTCCTATCAAATGGACAGCCCATGCAGGTGCTAGTATAAAAGCAGGACC